>CALLLI010000472.1 GCA_938082635.1 uncultured Verrucomicrobiales bacterium | reverse complement strand
TGGCGTCACCGCGCACTGAATTGATGTGGGCATAGCGCCAGTGTCCGCTGAGCACACTCAAGAGTACGGTGCCGATGACGTTGTGGGCACCACTGCCACGATTACCGGAGTAGTTTAGCGGGCAATGTTCCATGAGCTGTTCCCAGCGCCCACCCGCTTTGAGAAACGGAAAGAAGAAGATAAGCTGGCCATCGCGAGTGGTCGGGGTGTCCTCGTCCCATTCGGCGTAGAATCGCCCGCCCGGAGTGTCTACCGGCCAGGGCTGGAGGCTCGAAAGAGGGGTGTTGGCGAGCTCACCCTCAGGGTGAGCGCTCAATTGGTCTAAAAGCGCACTCATCACCCTTAAGGTAAACGAGTTGTGCCGGTTCATTCAATTCTCCATTCACGCTTCTAGGTAATCGAGTGAATGCTAAGATCGACTACTTATCATCTTTCTGTGCTGCAGGGCGCGCCTTTTCTGATCCAACGGCCACATCGAGATGATTGGTGTTGAGCTGAGGGGTGTGGGAGATTCCCTCAAGTCAAGCGGCGAGCATGCGTGGGGCGCTTGAAAAGTACAAGTCCTTGGGTAGCCCGGCAATGAAGCTCGGTCGCTTGTGTCCAACAACTCAATATTGCCGGGCTGCTAGCTTCGGTCTGATGCTGGGCCGTTGGCCTGGTGCTGAAAATTTATGGAGGCGTTCAGCATAGGCACCAGTTTCATAGGCGCTCTCTCGCAAGCGAGCGGAGCTAGACGGTCACCGGCTCGTGGATTTCTTCTTCCACGACCTGGACGTCTTCGACCTCTTCTAGGGGGGCGAAGCGTTCTGCGTTGAAGGATCTTTCGAGACCGCCTTTGCCTTTAGGGTTGTGAAGCTCAATGAGCGTCACGGCTATTTCTGGCTGAAGGTCAAAGCCCTGGCCTGGCGTAATGTCTCTGATAGTGTAAGTGTCGCCTTCGTTTGGAAGGGCGACATACATTTCCTCGATCCCGAGAGGGAACTTGCCGTCGATACACGACACTTTCTGGCCTTGCTGAAGCATAAGGAATGCAGTCGTCGAAAGTGGGGCAGCGTGCAACTACTGAGTGGTCTGAAACCAAGAACAGCACGGAGAGAGCTCCGTGCTGTTCTGGTCAAACTGGTTTTGGAAGGCCGAATCGACCTGGGGCTGGAATTAGCTCTCCAGATCGAAGCGATCGAGGTTCATGACCTTGTTCCAGGTGGCTACGAAGTCAGTGACGAACTTCTCTTGGGCGTCACCGCTGGCATAGGCTTCCGCGATGGCGCGGAGCTGTGAGTTGGAGCCAAAGATGAGATCTACTGATGACGCCGTGAATTTGACTTCACCGGTTGCGCGGTCTTTGCCTTCGAAGAAGTGCTCGCACATTGGAGAGACCTTCCATTCCGTGTCCATGTCTAGCAGGTTCACGAAGAAGTCATTTGTTAGGCTTTCTGGAGTCTTGGTGAAGACGCCCATGTCAGGAAATCCAACATTGGTGTTCAGGACACGCATGCCGCCGATGAGGACGGTCATTTCTGGTGCCGTGAGCGTGAGCAGTTGCGCGCGATTCAGCAGATTCTCTGGCGCTGGGCGGTCGAGCTCTTTGCCGAGGAAGTTGCGGAAGCCGTCTGTCTTTGGCTCAAGATACGCGACGGAATCGACTTCCGTCATTTCTTGGCTGGCGTCCGTTCTGCCGGGAGAGAAAGGTACCTTCACTTCGTGACCAGCTTTCTTGGCGGCTGCTTCAACGGCTGCACAGCCACCTAACACAATGATGTCAGCGAGCGAGACTTTCTTGCCATCCGACTGTGCCGCATTGAAATCCTGCTGGATCTTCTCAAGTGCTGGGAGGATCTTTGCGAGAGCGTCTGGGTTGTTTACTGTCCAGTCTTTCTGTGGGGCAAGGCGGATACGAGCGCCGTTGGCACCGCCGCGATTGTCACTTCCACGGAAGGTGGATGCGGAGGCCCAGGCCGTCGAGACGAGCTGAGAGATGGACAGGTCCGAGCCGAGGAGCGTGGCTTTCAATGCCGCGATGTCTTCCTCGCCGATCAATGGATGATCCACAGCGGGCACGGGATCCTGCCACAACAACGACTCTTGATTGTCCGAACCGAGGTAGCGGGAAAGAGGTCCCATGTCACGGTGCGTGAGCTTGAACCAAGCACTGGCAAAGGCCTTTGCGAACTCGTTAGGGTTCTCGAAGAAGCGCTTAGAGATCTTCCCGTAAGCCGGGTCCATCTTCAAGGCAATGTCTGATGTGAACATGATAGGCGCATGGCTCTTCTTGTTGTCGTGCGCATCTGGCACGGTTCCTTTGCCTGCGCCGTCTTTGGGAATCCACTGGTGCGCACCAGCTGGGCTCTTTGTTAGCTCCCAGTCATAGGCATACAGATTGGAAAGATACATGTGGGACCATCTCGCGGGAGCGCTGGTCCACGCACCTTCGAGGCCACTACTGATGGTGTCACCAGCGTTGCCGGTTCCGTGAGAGCTGATCCAGCCAAAGCCTTGGGCTTCGATGGGGGCTCCCTCAGGGTCTTCGCCTACGGTTTCTTCTGGGCTGGCGGCTCCGTGTGCCTTTCCGAAGGTGTGACCACCTGCGATGAGGGCCACCGTCTCTTCGTCATTCATCGCCATGCGACCAAATGTTTCACGGATGTCTTTGGCGGAAGCTAGAGGATCAGGGTTTCCGTTAGGGCCTTCCGGATTCACATAGATCAAGCCCATCTGGACCGCGGCGAGTGGGTTGTCGAGGTCTCTCTCGCCCTTGTAGCGCTTGTCGCCAAGCCAGGTGTTTTCAGGTCCCCAGAAGATGTCTTCTTGGGGTTCCCAGACGTCTGCGCGACCTCCGGCAAATCCAGCGGTCTCGAATCCCATGGACTCGAGGGCCACGTTGCCAGTGAGAATCATGAGGTCGGCCCAGGAGATCTTTTGACCGTACTTCTGCTTGATCGGCCAGAGTAGTCGCCTTGCCTTGTCGAGGTTCACGTTGTCAGGCCAGCTGTTGAGAGGCGCAAAGCGCTGCGTGCCGTCGGAGGCTCCACCGCGTCCGTCGGTCACACGGTAAGTGCCCGCACTGTGCCAAGCCATGCGGATGAAGAATGGACCGTAGTGGCCGTAGTCTGCTGGCCACCAGTCCTGAGAATCTGTCATCAACTCGGTGAGGTCGTTTTTCAGAGCCTCCATGTCGAGCTTCTTGAACTCTTCGGTATAGTCGAAGTCCTCACCAAGAGGGTTCCCCTTGACGGAGTTCTGATGAAGGATGCTGAGGTTCAACTGGTTAGGCCACCAGTCCCGATTGGACATGGCGCTTGCGGCCGTGTGTCTTTCAGGTGGTGCTTGGGCGCCCATCACTGGGCATTTGCTGATATCTTCCATGTTCTTGTTAGGTGTGGTTTGCGCGAGCAACGCGGAGCCATTGAGGGCCAGTGCTGCCAGCCAAACTGAGCTGGTTCTGCGTATGAGTCGGCTTGTGTAACTTTGAAAAGCACTGCTCTTCGAGGGATAACTACTTGTGTTCATGTTATGTGGTATATGGTGGCTTCGGGTTGTTAGAAAGCTTCACCTGATTCCGATACCGCCTGGCGGGCTATTTATTCGGAAGACAGTCGGGGCAGGTGCCCCAATAGATGACCTCGGCCTCATCGATTTCGAATCCCGAATCGGCGCAGGCTGTTAGGCACGGGGTTTCGCCAACGGCGCAATCAACGTCGACGGTTTTCCCGCAGGCGCGGCAGATCAGGTGATGGTGATTGTCACCGACCCGATCCTCGTAAAGCGCGGGCGACTTCGCTGGCTGAATACGCCGAATGAGTCCTTTCTCCGTCAGCACGCCCAGGGCGTCGTAGACCGCCTGCTTCGAGACGGTGCCAATAGCGGCGCGAACATCCTCGGAAAGGGCGTCTGCGGTGCCATGGGGCCTACTCGTAACGGCGCGCAGCACGGCCAAGCGCTGAGCCGTGACCGGGAGGCCATGTTCGCGAAGGAGGTCATCTGGATCGGACATCGGCTTAGAAATAGCCTGTCTCTGGACTAAGTCAAGAATTGGAATTGGTCTAAATCATTTCGAGCGTGGCGTTTGGTCTCGATTTGTGGGAGGCTCTTGGTAAGTGAGAATCCAGCTTTTCAGCCCGACGTTGAAACTGGCTCGGACGGGGAATCAATACACCGCGTTTCAGTGGGCAAGGATTTTGGAAGGTCTCGGTCATTGCGTCGTGCTGACCGAGCCTGGAGACATGTTAGCCGATGCAGATATGCTGCTTGCTCTACACGCGACCAAGTGCCATTCCGCGATCAGGGCACATTCCGCACAGTATCCAGATAAGCCGCGCATTGTGGGCTTGGCGGGAACGGATCTCTACGGTGGGGACGCCGTGAAGCTCCAGGAATCGATGGAGGTCGCGGATCATCTAGTCGTGTTACAGCACCGAGCTTTGCAGCGTTTGCCGATCAGCCTGCGCGGGCGAGCGCGTGTAATTAGCCAGTCTTCCATTGCCTCGGCAATGGAAGAGCCAAAGCCTACGCGAGATCCCGTTGATGTTTGTGTCGTGGGGCATTTGCGCCCTGTCAAAGACCCCATGCGCGCAGAAGTGGCTTCGAGGCTGCTGCCAGAGGACTCACGTATTCGCATCCGTCATGCCGGTGCCATGCTTGATGAATCGTACAAGTCACGAGTCGATCAGGAGATGCGGGAGAATGCGCGCTACACTTGGCTTGGAGAGTTGGGGGGCGAGGAGGTGGTCAATCTCTTGGCTCAGTGTCAGTTGATGGTCATCTCGTCATTCTCGGAAGGCGGTGCGCGCATCATCGGGGAGGCTATCGTGCAGGGGACTCCGGTGATAGGGGCTGAAGTTGATGGGGTGTTGGGTTTGTTAGACGAAGACTATCCTGGCACGTTTCCTGTGGAGGATACGCAAAGACTTGCGGATCTCCTGCAGCTTTGTGAATCGGACGAGGTCTTTCTGGCCGATCTCCAGCAACGCACCTCATCGCTTGCGGCGAGGTTTGACCCACAGGTCGAGCGCGACGCGTGGAAGGCCTTGATTGACGATTGTGAATCGGCATTGTCGGGAACCCGCAGTTTATGAATATCAAGCAGGATCTTCTTCTAGAGCTCGACATCACGGATCAGCGTGCTCGGGCCTTGTTAGACGATCTCGAGGATCAGCAGCTATCCGTGCCTTGTCAGAGTGGGATCAATCCTCCAATTTGGGAGATTGGGCATGCGGCTTTCTTCTACGAAGTGTTCGTTTTGCGTGACTTGGATGGCGTATCCGCGCGCATGCCTCGATTTGACGAGATCTGGGACTCGTTTGAGATTCCCCATCGCGAACGTTGGCAGGATGGAGTGGTTCCTGACAAAGGGACGACAATGGCTTACTACGGTCGCATCCTCGAGGAGGTGCATGAACGGATCACGTCTCAAGAGCTGACGCCAGAAGCGCTCTATCTCTACAAGTACGCCATCTTTCACCAGCACATGCACCTGGAATCCTTGCTCTGGTTCCGAAAAACTTTGGGCTATTCCAAGCCCTCGAGTGCTGAAGTGCCGCCTCGTTTAGGGGCCGGGAAGTCTCTTGGCGACGCTGAGATTCCGGCAGGCGAGTATCCCATCGGCATCGAGACGAATGCTGGCAATGAAGCCACGCACTTCGCATTCGACAACGAGAAGCCAGGCTTTGATAAGACGTTAGATGCCTTCAAGATTTCGAAGACGCTGGTATCGAATCGCGATTATCTTCGATTCGTAGAAGGTCATGGGTATGAGCATGAGCGGCATTGGAGCTGCGGCGGGAAACGGTGGCTCGCTCAGAGCCCGACCTTGCACCCATGCTACTGGAGAAAGGTAGATGATGACTGGCAATGTCGCCATTTCGATGCTTGGCAAGCGCTTCCGCGCGAGACAGCGGTAGTTCACGTAAGTTTCTGGGAAGCGGAAGCCTATTGCCAGTGGGCAGGGCGCCGGTTGCCGAGCGAGTTTGAATGGGAAGCTGCCGCTCGCGGCGAAGATGGTCGCCTCTATCCTTGGGGTGAACTCATGGACCCCGGATGCGTGGACATGAACGCCAAAGCGTTAGGGGGTGTTCCTGTCGACGCTCTCGAAGCGGGTGCCAGCCCATATGGTTGTGTTCAGATGCTAGGGACCGTCTGGGAATGGACTTCCAGCCAGTTTCTGCCTTACGATGGCTTCAAATTGGATATGTACCCTTACATGTCCACGTTACAGTTTGGCGACCACAAGGTGGCTCGAGGGGGCTCCTGTGCGACGTCCTCTTGCCTCATTCGCAACACCTACCGCCAAGCCTACCATCCTGCGCGACAGGATGTGTTTGCCGGCTTTCGAACCTGTGCACTATGACGACTCTGTGATTACCAAATGGATCCAATTCACAGTATTGGAAGGGGACGCCTCGGCGTTCCATTCAGCGCTCCAACGCGTTGAGAAAGCTTCCAAGCCTGAGGACGGGTGCCTTCACTACGCGGCTTTTGTAGGCACGGAAGATGCGTGCTTGTTCACCGTCCTCGAGATCTGGGACAGCGAGGCCTCCCTAGAAGCTCATCGTCAGTCCCCACACCTCGCAGCCTTTAAGAAGACGTGTGGTGAGATGATCAAGAACAAGATCGCGCTCGATCTCGTTTCGCTGGAAGGACCCGTGAGCGCATCTTAACAACGCCTTGGGCAGGCGACTGTCAGGTGGCTTACAATTCGGGCTTCTCGTCGAGAAGGCGAAGTGCCTTGTTCCGCTGGGTACTAGAGACATGAATCTGAATGAAAGCCACGGCGGCTTCACGATCTTGTGCGGCCCACTGATAACCTGTGGCCCGAATGAGTGAGAGACTGGTCGTTGGATGATCTAATTCGGTCACGGCTTGACGCACTTCTTCCGTGAGATGCTTGGGGATCTTACTTTTGTAGCTCACCAGTCCTTGCAGTGCAGGCGAGCGATCTTCTGGGGAGAGTGTTTGCCACCAGTTCCAGGCTTTGTTGTGGTCGTTCCGCCGCAGATAGGTGGTGCCAATGCTGGCCATGAACCGGTTCCGCAGGGGGCCTTCCGGTAGTTCGCGATCTGCATGCTCGGCAAGTTCTGGCAAGGGTATGGAGTCCCATCGATAGAAGGCCTTCGCATAGCCGCCCGCACTGGGGTCCCGCCGAAGTGTCTCTTCGTGTTCTATCATCGTGGCGAAGGCGCGTGAGGGGTTCTGTCGATAGAGCGCCGTCACGATTTCCTAAATAGCATTCTCGCGTTCCCTTTCGGGCAGGCGTGAGAGGGCCGCAAGCGCGCCATCGGGATCGTGAGTGGCCCAGGTTTCGAAGATGCTAAAGCCTTGGGTGTGGTTCGGAGTGGCGCGGATGCTGAATCCGCCGAGCTCTTCGAAAAAGAAGTCGAGTAACCCGTTAGGATCGACTTCGGCCCAGCGTCGAATCACCTCAGAGGTGTGCTCTGAACTCATGGAATTGCGCAGGTTCTCGAGCTCCTCTATAAGGAGAGAGCGGAGGAGAGTGACATCTGTCGTTGTTGCGAGTTCAAGCTGGGCTTGGCGGCGTGCCTGGTGATTGTGGTGGGAGAGCTTCTTTGCCAGAGAGACGGAGTCTCGTTGAAGTGATAGGCTATGAGATTTGTCGGGTGGAATGCCGAGCGTTGTTGGACTTTTGGGCGTGAGGTAGCCGCTGATGAACGCTGTCGCCAGGAGAGCTGCGGAGATTTTGCGCTGCATCATTAGTTTAAGTTCGGTCCGTAGCTCGACATTCCAATGTCGTTGGCACACTGGTTGCTGCACTTACGACATTGGAATGTCGAGTTACGGGTAGCTAGCGGTTCATGGAGAAGGGGAGTCGATGAGATTGTGTAGGGTGCCTTTCAATTCCTCAGAGACGTCGAGTTCGCTGATGGCAGCGCGGACGGCGTTTGGCTGTTCGGTTGCCCACGACGGGATGGCATTGATAAGCGTGTCGAAGCGCTTCTGATCGTCGCCGATGCTAGCAGCCCACGAGAAGGCGGCTTCGGGATCTGTTTCGATAAGGTGGTTTGCTAGGCTCTCGATGCCAACGTCTCTCGAGGGGCTTTGAGGTTGTTCGGCGAGCCATTCAGAGACGGCTAGAGGGTCGTGACTGAGCCAGCCTTGGGTGAAGCCTTTCATGGCGTCGGGGCCATGGTTTGGGATTGTTGTTTCTAACCAATCCAAACCCGTTTCTCCTTTGATCTCTGCTAGCGTCCGGGCGTAGGCTTCGTAGGCCAAGTTGCTCTGTGAACCCTCCTTTAGATTCCTTAATAGACCTGCAGCCACCTCAGACTGTCTCTGGGCGAATTCGCTCACAAATTCAGGAGGGAGTTCGTCGATCTCGAGTTCTGTGACGAAGGCCACGACCTGATCCGAAGTGGCAAAGCTGCAAAAATTCATCAGCGCCTTCTGTTCCCAGGCGACTCGCGATTCCTTTGGCTGGGACATTAAAAACTGGAAAGCCCCTTTGGGATCTTCTGAAGCCCAACCGCCGATGGCTTTGTTCAACAGATCGGTTTGCACCTTGCCAGCGTCAAGCTGTAGCAATCCATCAACTACTGCCTTGGGAGACACCATGCCGTGGCGCCAAGAGGATGAGAATTTCGAGAGAATCATCTGATAGTTTTCGTGATCCTGGAGCTTGGTGAAGGTCTCATGAAGGGATATGGGGTCGTTTGCAGGAAAGGTCATGGTTAGCCCATGAAGGAGTCGATCTCTCATCGGCTCGCCATTGCTCGTGCCTTGGTCATGGGTTTCGATAAATGTCATGGCCGCATCAAGGTCGATTTCGGCCAGCTTTTGAGTCAGGAGCAATCTAGCATCACACGATGCTCGAAGGTGCCGCGCGGCGAGACCTCAAAGAAATCCGGATCTTCTGCCAACGTGGCGGTTAGGAGGCCTATTGCCTGTAAGGTATCTGCTAGCGTAGCGACGTTAATGATCTGATGAAGCGCGTCTGTGTCGAGCGTCTTGGCCCAGGCGAGGGCTTCATTTGGTGCCTGTTTTGCCCAGCTTTTTGCGAGAGCGATGACGCTGGCGTTCGGCTCGAGATTCCAAAGATAGGCTTCCTTGACGATGGCTTTGGCCTTCTCAAGATTGATATCTGCTAGCCTCTCAATGGCGTTGCGATGCCTGCGTGCGTCTGGTAGGAGCTCAATGTCTCTGTTGAGTTTGAGGAATAGCTCAGGGGCTTCTCTGGAAATATGATCGAATACGAAATAGGGATGCTTGTAGCGTTTGGTTGGATCTGGTTCTCGCTGCTCGATGGCAGCGATTGCCGCCGAGGCATCGTGAAGCATCCACGCCTGCCAGACAAATGTTTGGGAGCTGTCTTCGTCGTAGAAGTCGAGGGCAGCGTTGGGATCGCTTTTGACCCAATTAAGGATCAGGAGCGCTGTCAGGGCGCGATTCTTGGAACTGTCGGGTGTCTCTTCGGGTTTGGTCAATTCCTCTGCGAACTTGAGAGGCGCTCCGTTGTCCAACTTATCTGCGAGCGAGACTTCTGGAATGGCAAGAGACGGCTCGAGTGCGGTGTGCTTCTCGGATGAAGCAGGTAGAGTATTCCACTCGCCGAGCCTATAACCGGCGGCATAGAGAACTACCATTCCTCCTATCAAGATCGCTCGTGTCATCCCAGATTGAGAATGTGGCAGGGGCTTTGAGGGTGGGCGAGCATTTGTTGCGGACTTTGCGTGGCGAACGCGCATATTGTAGGAACACGATCCTTACTTATGAAACACTTCCTCTTGTTTGCAGGGCTGACGCTTCATAGTGCACCAATTTGCGCAGAAGATTGGCCCCAATGGCAGGGGGCGGATCGGAACGCGATGTCGAAAGAGACAGGTTTGCTCAAAGAATGGCCTGAAGGTGGGCCGACGCTGGCATGGAAGATCACAGCAGTTGGCGGCGGTTACAGCGCTCCTGCGGTTTCCGGTGGGCGGCTCTATGGGATGAGCAAGCTGGGTGAAGACGGCGAAGAAGAAGTGATTTGGGCGCGCTCTGAGAAAGACGGGATGGAGATCTGGGTGAGGAAGATCGCGGGCACAACAGAGGGTGGGATGCGTCAGGGCATTGAGGGTGCTGGCTGCACACCGACGGTGGACGGCGATCATTTGTATGCGTTAGGACATGGGGGCGATCTTGTTTGCTTGAAAGCTGAAGACGGCGCGATTGTTTGGCAGCGCAATGTGATAAAGGACTTGGGTGGACGCTTGCCGACGTGGCGATTCAATGAGTCGCCGCTCATCGATGGAGACAAGATCATCTGCACACCTGGTGGTGTCGACGCGACCCTGGTGGCTTTGAACAAGTTGACGGGTGAATTGATTTGGAAGAGCAAGGTTCCTGACGAGGCCAATGTGATTGCACCGCCTAACGAGACGCCAAAGGAGGAAGTGCCTGAACCGACGGAGGCAGATGTGAAGCCAGCGGTGGTCGTGGCTGCCGGTGCCACTTGGAAATACTCGGACACGGGGGCGTCTCCGGGCGGTGATTGGACCAAGCTCGATTTTAAAGAGGAGGCCTGGAAGGAAGGCGCCGCCCAGTTAGGCTATGGTGATCGTGATGAAGCGACACGCTTGAGCGATGCTGCGGATCACTATCCAACCTATTACTTTCGCCACGCGTTCGAGGTGAGGGATCCTGGCAGCCTGAAGCCGCTCGTTCTTCGTTTGCTGCGTGACGATGGGGCCGTGGTCTATCTCAATGGGAGTGAGATTGTTCGCGACAACATGCCCGAGGGTGCTGTGGTGCACGGCACGTTTGCATCGTCGACCACGCCTTCGGAGAATGGCTTCTATGTGCATGACCTTCCTGCTGATAAGTTGGTTGCGGGGACGAATATTCTGGCTGTTGAGGTGCATCAGGCCGATGCCGAATCGAGTGATGTTAGTTTTGACTTGGAACTGCGTGAGAAAGTTCCTGGCAAGGACAAGGTCGGTCCTCCTCCATCTGATCGTCGCCGTCGTGGAGGAGGAGGCGGGGGGCGCCGCTTTGGCGAATCTGGAGCGGCATACTCCTCTGCCATTGGCATCGACTTCGAGGGGCAACGTCAGTACGTGCAATTCACTTCCAAGACCTTGGTTGGTGTAGCGGCGTCTGACGGGAAAGTGCTTTGGCGGTATGACAAGCCCTCCAATAAGTCAGGCATCAACTGTTCCACACCGATCTATCAGAATGGCCAAATCTTCGCAGCTTCAGCGTACGGCGCGGGTGGCGGACTTGCTCGGCTAATGAAGGATGAGCAGGGCGACATCAAGGCCGAGGAGATCTGGTTTTCCGGAGACATGGAGAACCACCACGGTGGCATGGTTGTCATCGATGGTTATCTCTATGGGGCGAACGGTGGGAACGGTGGTGGATAGCTTGCTTGCTTGGACTTTGCGACGGGCGAAATCCTCTGGAACGAACGTGACCGAGACAAACGTCGGGCCAAGAAAGGATCCATCGTCTACGCCGATGGAAGGATCTATTACCGCACCGAGGATGGCGATGTGCTTCTGATCGATCCTAACAAGAGTGATTACCTCGAGCGCGGCCGATTCAAACAGCCAGACCGGACCCGGCAGCCTGCCTGGACACATCCTGTTGTTGCCAATGGCAAACTCTACATCCGCGACCAAGACACCTTGTACTGCTATGATGTCAGGAAATCAGATTCCTGATCTGCTCGTTTCTGCCCCACGATGGTCACTGCCACTCAGAAGAAGAGGCGCGAGTTGAGAATTGCCAACCCGTCTTGGGCTAGACATATTAGGAGCCGAACTACCCTCCGTCTCCCACCATGAACATCCAAATGTCCCTCACACTCGGCACCGCAACGGTGGCTCTGATCTTACTAACCAGCTGCGGAGAGAGCGAGAAGCCGGTGCCAGAACCCGTTTCAGAGAAACGGGAGGAGCCCGTGTCCTTGGTCGGAAATCGGGACTCGAGTAGCGCCCCATTAGAAACAGAGGTCGCCGCAAAGCCGCCAGAAGAACCTAAGGTGCCTGAAGAAGACGATTCCGCCTTGCTCGCTCTTGAGACGACGCCCAAGTCTATGGAGGATTTCGAATCCTCAATACAAGAGGTCGCTGAGCAAACAGAACCTCGGGCAGCGGCCAGGCAGCTTCGGCAAGCCGCAGCATTCATCAGGTCGCAGTCATCTGCGGAGGACCAAAGCGAACAAAGCCGGCTGAGCAACGTGGAGACACACTTGCGGGCAATGGCATCCAAATTGGACGCGGCGGAGAACGCTGACGACATGGGGCGGGTTATTGGTCAGCTTCAGGGGATGATGGAAATGTACATGCCTTAGTGAAGTAGTTAGGTCAGACTACTTCACGGTCGTAGTTCAAGGCGAAAGTGTTTTAGGATCTTTGGTCCTGCTAATAAGCAGTTCGCGCGTGAACTAGCATTGCCAATTTCCTTGATCTACTCCCCAACATTCGCTGACTCGTCGATCTCGACAGCGCCTAATAGGGTATTGGAACTCATGTGATTCCGCTCGCCTAGACCGGTGATGCGGACGGCTCCTTTGGCCACTTTCTTCTCTCGTTGTTCGGTGATCATGCAGTTCGTGATGCGCACATCGCTAGAGGCATTCATATCGATGCCGTAGGGAGCACCATCCAGTAGTTGATTGCCGTTGATGTTCATGCGTTGGCAGGAATCGACCTCAAGGAGGCTTGCTTTATTCTCTTGCCCATTCGTTGCTTCGTCGTTAAACTGACAGCTTGAGATGAGGCAGTCGGTGGAGCGTTCGAGCCGAACGCCGGTGCCATACTTCGGTGAGTGACGGCGGAAGTTGTTGCTGGTGATGTTGATCAGCCGGGAGTCTTCCACGAGCAGGTTCCGTTTCGTGCAGGAGTAGATGGTGTTTCCCGAGAGCACGATGCCGTAGCAGCCACTGAGGTGAACGTTCACTTCTTGGGAACCAATCACATTGCCCGTGATGGACCACAATCCTGGAGGCCGATCTGTCCCCTCGAGGCTTTCTTTGATCCGGATATTGGCACCTTGTGGACTGTGGGTCGCTTGGATGGTGTTAGACGTGATGGTGACTTCGTTCACGGTGGCTCCGGGCGCGGTCGTATCGACGTAGATGTCTGCCGTAGGTTCGTCGGTAAGGCCAGGGTGCGAACGGGCGTTGTTGTATTCGATGTCATTGCCGGTGATTTGTAGATTCCGAATCTCCGAACGCTCGATTCGGATGCCGCCGAGTCGATTGTAGCTCAGGTGACAGGCGCTGATGTTGATTTGATGCAAATTCACGCCATCGAGGAAGATGCCTGCGCCTGTGTTGTGATAAACATGGCAATGGCTCACGATCACGTTGCGGTTGCGACGGACGAGTCGAATCCCGTGGTGAACGCGTCGCACTAACAAGCCTTCGAGAAGCGGCTGCGCCACACCATCAAGTTCGATGCCGTCGGCCTTGGGGTGATGGCCTTCAATGACGAGGTGGCGAAACGAAGGCAACCGTTCGTTGGCCCAGACTTCAGGCGTCCAGGAGCCTGGATCGCCGGTGCCTTCGTGATGCCCTAACATACGGAAAGCTGGACCAGCTGCATGCATGTGGATGCTCGCGTTGCCAGATTCTCCAAGAACGGTTCGTGGGCCGGGCGCTCCGAGCGGGAGTTCGATTGTGCCGCTGATGCGGTAGTTGCCCTTGGGGAAGAAGAGGTGCCCATCGCCCTCGCTGACCGCGTGGCGAATGGCTTCTGTATCATCGGTGGCTCCGTCGCCACTGGCACCAAAGTCGCGAACATCACTCATGGCACGATTGCCGCACAAGCGAAGGGCTGAGGCAAGCGCCAATCGAATCTCCATGCCTTGCTTCGTGTTTGTTCATGACAGACCGGTTTGTTTCTTGCGAGGTATGGGATTGATAGGGTCAAGGTGGATCACCGTTTGAATCTTACTCAGCCTGATTAAGGGTAGCGGCATGAGTGACTCCAAGTTTGATCTTGTCGTTATAGGTGGAGGCAATGCCACGAGTCTTGCCATGCGCGCAGCGGAAGCTGGTTGGCGTGTTGCCTTGGTCGAGGGCGACCTTTTGGGTGGGGCATGTCCGAATCGCGGCTGTGTGCCTTCCAAGCTTCTCCTGGGCTTTGCGGAGGTGGCGACAACGATTCGTCATGCGGCGCGTTTTCACATGGAAGCTCAACTGTCAGGGATCGACGTGGAGACGATTCGTTCTGAAACGCAAGCGGCGACGATTAAAGCGGTGGATGGACGCATCGAATCCAAGTTGCCTGAAAATTGCACGCTCTTCCGTGGCTATGGCCGTTTCGTGGGGCCGAAGCAGATCGAAGTGAATGGCGAGGTCATTGAGGGAGAGAAAGTGCTCGTGGCGACTGGGACGCGGCCGACCGTTCCGAAGCAGTTCGAGAAGGTGCCCGTGTGGACGAGTGATCATGTCTTCAACATGGAGATCGTTCCGAAGTCGATCGTCATCATTGGTGGTGGCTACATCGCCTGTGAGCTGGCGTGGTTCTTCGCGAGCATGGGTGTGGAAACGACGGTTCTCGTGCGCCGCGATGAGTTGCTTAGTGCCGAGGATCGCGAAGTCCGTGCCTTGTTTAAAGAAGGGTTTTGTCAGGAAGTTTCCGTAAGGTTCAAGACTTCAGTGGCGGATGTTAGGGAAGTCGATGGTGGGATCGAGCTGAATCTCGTGACGAAAGGCGACGGTGGCGAGGAGACTAGCAAGCTGATCGCTGAGCGCGTCTTGGTGGCGACGGGTCGCGAGTCGACGACTGACAAGATCAATCTGGAAGCGGCAGGCATCGAGGCGGATGCGAAAGGTTTCATTGTCACCGATGATCATCAACGCACTTCAGCAGAGGGCGTGTTTGCCCTGGGCGATGTGACCGGCCGCTACTTCTTCACGCACTCAGCGGCTTTTGAAGCGACCTATCTCGGAAACACTTGGCTCGACGGCAAGGAGGGAACGATTGACTATGGTCCAATGCCGCACGCGGTCTTCTCTTATCCAGAAGTTGCTGGCGTAGGCCTGACAGAAGATCAATTGGAAGCAGATGGGACTCCCTATGTGGTGGGTTCCGCGCCTTACACGAGCGCAGCCAAAGGACGGGCGGTGAAAGAGCGCCATGGCCTCTGCAAATTCCTCGTCTCACCGGACGGTACCATTCTCGGCTGTCACATCATTGGTCACCATGCTTCTGTGCTTCTGCACGAGGTGATCCCGGTCATGCGTTGGCGCAACAAGATCGATTCCCTAACGGATATGATCCATATCCATCCATCACTCTCTGAAGTGGTGCGGAACGCCGCCCGCGTGGCGCACAAGGCTTGTGAGCAAGCTTAGGACTCTGGTGGGCTAACTCTTATTGCTATGAGACGACAAATGCAGCTCGTGATTATGTTGTAGCCTGCGACGAGCTTTATTGCCGACCAGAGAAGGGAACGCCGCCTATGGTTCCAGAGATCGATCAGAAGACGGCTCAGGCAATCACGTCGAAGGCGGTGGAGAGAGAACGAGGTTCCAAGGCGAAGTTTGATCTGGTGTTGTATGCAAAGGGCAAGAATAGGAGTTTGAAGAATCGGCGCACCTTGACTCGTCGTATTCACCTAGAGATGGCTGGGGGTGGGAAATCTAAGGCGATTGCCAGGGCGTCTGGTGCTATCAGTTTTGAGGTGCCTAACTTTGCACTGAAGTCTCTCCTTCTCACCTTTCCGAATTTCGGTGATTCTCTGAACAAGCTGGCCATGGTGCGGAAGCTTCCTGGAGTGAAGCGTGCTAGACCATTGATAGCGAAACGCCGCAGCCGAAAGTTTGTACTGAACGATTCGCGCTATGCGTGGAGCGCTCGCCATACGGGGTATCAATGGCATCTGAAGAACACGGGTCAGAATGGCAGTGTGGCTGACCTCGCTGTGAATATCGAGGGTGTGTGGGACTCGTATCTTGGAACGGGCGTGACCATTTCGGTGGTCGACGATGGCTTGGAGGTGGCCCATCCGGATCTAGCTTCTAACGTGAATACCGGCACCGATCACGATTGGAATGACAGCACTCCGGATGACCCGACGCCGCCGAGTGAACAGCCGCAGGATGGTAGTTACTGGGATCATGGGACGAGCGTGGCTGGAGTCAGCGCGGGACGCAGCGACAATGAATTCGGAGTGAGTGGCGCAGCACCGCGTTCTCAGTTGGTCGGACTCAAGATCCCAACGGCTGATACGACGCCAGCCGATGACGCGGCAGCGATTGGTTGGCGGACGGATGTGATCGATATCAGCAACAACAGCTGTGGCGAAACGGACGACGGGCAAACACTCTTTACGCCGGACAGCCTTCTTGTATCGGCTTTTGAGGCCGGTGTGAAAGATGGGCGTGGCGGTAAAGGAACGGTCTACGTGTGGAGTGCAGGCAACGGCCGGGACGACGGTGACTATGCGAACTACGATGGCTTTGTGAATCGTCCTGAAACGATCGGAATGGGTTCCGTTAATTTCCGGGGACGTCAATCCTGATACTCAGAATCTGGGGCGAACGTCCTCATCTCTGCTCCCTCGGAAGCTGACGAGGGAGAGCCAGGCATCACGACGACAACACTTACGAGCAATGGAAGCTACACGGACTTGTTTGGAGGGACGTCGTCTGCGGCGCCACTCGTATCGGGTGTGATAGAGCTCTTGCTAGAGTCTAAGCCGACGCTTGGCTGGCGGGACGTTCAAGAGATCCTCATTCGCAGCGCACGCAAAGTGGATGACCAGAGCTCGGGGTGGCCCACCAATGGAGCTGGGTATCACTTTCATCATGGCTATGGTGCGGGAATGATCGATGCTGCCGCTGCAGTAACGCTTGCGCAGAGCTGGGTTTTCACCCGGCGACCGTATCGGTTTTACTCCGGCGTTTACAGCAGGCGGTGTTGCAATTGGCAGCGGTGGGTTTGATACCGCATTTGTGCATTTTGATAGCCTTTGACTTTGCCTAGCGAGGTCGCGGTGCCCACCACGGAGAAGATGATGAAGGCGACGCCGAATAGTGGAAAGATAGCGGGAGCCCCCATGGAGAGGGTAAAGCCGGTCCAGATGAAGCCGAAGACTGCTATGAAGATACCTGCTATGAAGACACCCCCGATGATGTAGCCTCCTGTTGTTGGGAGTTGCTTGCCTCCGTCCTTTGAAGTGACCATGAAGCTCTCACGTTGTAACAGCCATTCGCGGTCGAGCTGCTCGAGCCGGTTCTGGAGTTTGATGACTTCCATGTCTTGGGAAATCTTGTCGGTCGACTCTTTGATGTCATCCAAGACTTCGGTGTAGACGGAGCTTTCCGAATGCTGGATGGCGAGGCGCTTTGAACAGTAGCGGCAGGTGACAAAGCGCGTCTTGGCGCCCACTTCGAGGGGCGCTCCACAGCTGTTGCAATCGACGGTCACGACATTCAATATAGTAGGAGACTACCAGATCGTTTCCTCAGGCCAATTACAAATGGAAAGCGTCTCTGGAATCGCCTATTGCCTTGCGCTGATGGCTTCCAAGGTTGTGGCGAAGGTCCAAACCGCCACAACTTTCTATCTGCGGAGATTCGGTGGCTGGGACTTTTAGTCACCGCTGATTACTGCTAGGCTCTATTCTGTGGCGACTAAAAGTCATCACTACCACTATGAATAGCAGAGGTGTTAGTGTTTCGGCGGAAATTTGTAGTGGCGTTTGGTATACTTAGTAGCTAACTATATAATAGCGCGGCCTTCCGGGCCGCGACTTGGGCAAGATGCCCGAGTTACATTGAGTAGAGATCTAACAAAGTAGAGTGAAGAGCCATCCATGATTCTCCGAATTTACATCGCCCTCCTGATGGCGTGGTTGCCTGTAGCCGGAGCAGCAGAAGGTGTGCCTGAACCAGACGAGGCTTGGGGTAGTGAGGTCTTTAGTGATCTTGTCATGGAAGCATTGAAGGGAATGGATTTGAGTGTGCTAAATCTCCGTCCAAGAACAGAGATTGTCTCGGACGATGATGGGTTTGAGGTGTGTCGCATGGCTTCGATGTCGGCGAAACGGCGCCCCTTGCTAGGATCCTTTGTGGGAAAGCTAGAGAGAGTGAAGTTTAAGGTGATCTCGGTGGACATGGCGAAGCCTGCTTCGCCGAGCACTCGGCAGTTGGTGACCTTGGCGGGTCCTTCTGAGAAGGGGCATTTGGAAATGAACGCAACGTGGTCGATAGAATGGCATCGAAAGGAGGCTGGAAATCCTCGGCTAGAATCGATCACGGTGGAGGCTCACGAAGAAGTCTTGGTAAAGTCGACTGACAAACGGCCGGTGTTTGCCGATGCGACGTTGGCGGTGATTGGACAAACGGAGGCTTTCCAGAAGCAGTTGCGGTTCGGAAATACGTACTGGCGGCAGCGGATTGAGCTGTTCAATCGGTTCTTCAAGTTTGGGCATCACGGCTTGGCCATTGGTGATGCTAATGGTGACGGGCTTGATGATGTTTATGTTTGTCAGAATGGTGGCTTGCCTAATCGCTTGTTTATCCAGCAGGCGGATGGCACGGCGACGGAAGAGGCGGCTGCGTCTGGGGTGGATTTGCTAGACTTGACGCGTTCGTCGCTGTTTGTCGATTTGGACAATGACGGCGATCAGGATCTTGTGCTGGCTGCGGACACGGGCTTGCTGGCTTTCCGAAATGATGGGAAGGGGAATTTTCAGCCGAAGCTACGGTATCGTCCCGTGCGCAATGCGTTCAGTGTGACAGCGGCGGACTATGACAACGATGGTGATCTCGATCTCTATGTGTGCCGTTACTATGCCAAGAAAGAAGAGGGGGCTGGTCTGGCAATTCCGGTGCCCTACTTTGATGCTAACAATGGGGGCGGGAACTTTCTTATTCGCAACGACGGTCCAGCGAAGCGGGCGGAGGATTGGTTAATGTTCTCCGATGTAACGACATTGTCAGGACTGGGCTCACAGAATAACCGGCGATTCAGCTTTGCGTCTGTTTGGGAAGACATCGACAATGACGGGGATCAGGATCTCTTCGTGGCGAATGACTTTGGACAGAAGAATCTCTACCTCAACACGGGCGGTAAGTTTAAGGACATCGCGACGGAAGCGGGGATCGATGACGGCGGGTTCGGGATGTCGGCATGTAGTAGTGATTACGATAGAGACGGCGTGCCTGATCTCTATGCGGGCAACATGTTCTCGGCGGCTGGCCGTCGAGTGACGACGCAACCGCAGTTTCGGCCGGGTTTGGACTTGGACCTACTCACGAAGTTTCAACGCATGGCGCGGGGGAATAGCCTCTTTCGAGGACTTGGGAAGGGGCGGTTTGATGATGTGAGCGAGTCTGTCGGGGTGACGGTGGGGCGCTGGAGTTGGGGTTCGGTCTTTGCCGATTTGAACAACGATGGTTGGCAAGATTTGGTCGTGGCGAATGGGTTTGTGACAGGCCAAGTGCCGGATGACTTGTGAAGTTTCTACTGGCGGCAGGTCGTGCCGTCATCACCGTTGGCTGCGGAAGTTGTTGATCACGAGAGCGCTTTGGCCAAAGGGCTCGCGGAGCTTGATTCTCTGATAGACCAAGGCGCGGGGCTGAGCGGCCATGAACGCAACTGTGCTTTTCTCAATGTGGGCGGTTTAAACGGTGAGCGCCGTTTCGCGACGGCGAGTGCGGCGTTAGGATTGGACTTCGAGGATGATGCGAGAGCGCCTGGTTTGGTGGATTGGGATCGCGATGGTGACCTCGATCTGTGGGTGGTGAATCGCTCGGCACCGATGCTGCGCTTTGCTCGGAATAATGGTAGGCAGGAGAATGCTTGGTTGGCTCTGCATCTTCAAGGCACTCAGACGAATCGCGATGGCATTGGCAGTCGGGTGGAGATTCGACTAACCAATGGTCAGAAACTGACACAAACCCTTAAAGCTGGAGAAGGTTACCTCTCCCAATCGAGCAAGTGGCTCCACTTTGGGCTTGGGAAGGCACCTGCGCTCGAAGAGGTAAGGGTAACGTGGTCGAACGGGAAGGCCGAATCTTTTTCTGGAGTGACATTAAACAAGCGCTACCGGCTGGTAGAAGGGAAAGGTGCTGGCCAGGACAAGGCTTCGTCTGTGGTGGCTTTACTTCCAGAGCCAACGATGAAACTTGGGCTTCCAAAGACAAGTGTGAGATCAGTTAGCGCATCGGTGATGCCTCTCCCTCGTCTCCCTTACACAACTTTCACAGGCGAGATGAGGCATGCCGGGACCCAGGCCGATGGTCTCACGCTGGTGAATTTGTGGGCAACCTGGTGCCAGCCGTGCCTGGCAGAACTAAATGCGTTTTCACAACGCGCTAAGGACTTTGAAGCGGCAGGAATCACGGTGCTTCCGCTCTCTGTCGATGGCCTGGCTTTACCGGAACTCTCGGGTAGTGATCCGGCGGCGTTTTATCAGAAGCTCAAGCTGCCCTTTGCCGGAGGCCGGGCTTCGGCTGAACTCGTGCGGCGTCTTGAAACGGCCTATGCCGTCTTGTATGGGCCACGGTGGCCCTTGCCTGTGCCGACGAGTGCCTTGTTAGATAAGAGTGGGAATCTCGTGGCGATCTATCAAGGGGCCGTGAGGCCTTCACAGGTCCTGGCCGATGCCAAGGTGGCTGGACTCGAGTTGGATTCTCGCCATGACGCGTCCTTGCCGTTCGCGGGGCGGTGGATGTTTCGGCCTCAGCCGCTTGATCCGTTAAGCTTGGCGATCGATCTGATGGATCACGACCTAGTCGAGGACGCCATGGAATTGGCGACTCGTGCGCGGCTTGTTTATCGCGAGCGGGGCGCTGAGTATGGCAAGCTGCTGACCTGGATTGGCGATGCTCTGATGAAGCAAGGCCGAGCAAAGGAAGCTTTAGCATCGTACCGGTCTGCGCTGCAGGAAGACGAGACGGCAACCGTCGTCCTGAACAACCTCGCATGGCAGCTCGCGGCGCATCCGGACTCAACGATTCGGGATGGGATGGAAGCCGTGCGTTGGGCAAGCAAGGCGGCGGAACTCACGAAGCACGCGGATGCCTCGATCCTTGACACGTTGGCCGCCGCGTATGCGGAATCTGGTGATTTCAAACGGGCCGTCCAGACAGCCACGAAGGCGGCTGACTTGGCCAAGGCGCATGGCAACGGCGCCTTGTGGGAAGGAATCCAGCAGGGGCTGCGCAAGTATCGCGCTGGAAAGGCGTACGTCTCTTCTTAGCAGAGGGCTATGGCAAAATATGGGATTGAATTAAGATCGTGGAGTCTATTGACTTTCCATGAGTCCTACTCATGTCGGTAGTGACCCACAAAAAGTAACCCTAATACCCCAACCAGATTGAGAACCAACCTACGACAACCATCTAAGGGTGCGTCTTGGCTGGCCTTGGCATTCCTGCTTAGCGCTAGTCTTTCCGCCTTTGCTGCCCCTATTGAAATCAACAACCACAGTTTTGAGCAACCGCCTCTCGGTGGTGGTGGCAACACGTGGACGAACAATATAGAAGATCCGACGCTCGCTGCTGGCGAAGCCCAGTGGATCGGCGCGGAAGTTGGCGATAAGTTCATCGAGCTTATCGGTGGCTTTCAGGCTGAGGGTACCCAGCACATCGGGACCGCTGCAGGCTTCTACCTGACACAGAATCTCGGTATTCCCTATGAGCCTAACACTGCTTATACCCTAACGGTAGGCGTCGGCTATCGTAATCCGAACCAGTCGGGCGCGGAAGCGTTCACGGTCATCGGTTTGACCACAACAGAGGAAGCCGGCTCCGACACCAACCCGCTTGCTGGCACGGACACGAACAACCAGCTCGAAATCGATTCGCTCCTCGCTTCAACGCATGCGCGCGTTGAGTCGGTTTCTCTGAACGACTCTGTCGAGAAATCCTTCACCGATGTGGTGGTGGAGCTCGTCACGGATGACAATCCGCCAGCTGGTAACATCCTGATCTTCCTGGGGGATGATGTTGACGGTGGACGCTCACACTTTGATAACGTGCGTCTAGAATCGCTCACGGCGCTTGATCCAGATGGCGATAAGATTCCCGCAGAATGGGAAACGGGCACGGATCGTGGCGTGGCACGCGGTCTCGATCCTGACGCGAACGATGGCGGCGAGGATCCCGATGGTGACACGATCACGAACTTTCAGGAGTTCGAGTTGGGAACGCATCCCCAACTGGCAGACACGGACGGCGACGGTCTGAATGATAACGTCGACACCGAGGCAGAAGGATTGGATCCCCGGAATCCAGACGTTGATGGCGATACGTTGTTAGATGGCGCTGAGATTGCGACTCACAAGACGGATCCAAAGAATCCAGACACGGATGGTGATAGTTTCGAAGATCAGGCGGAAGTAGCAGCTGGGACAGACCCCCTGCTTGCTGAATCCAAGCCTGCTCGAGGCGGTGCTATTCTGTTAGGTGCCAACTTCATCGGTGGTACTGCTGACAGTGATGGTGCCATGGTCACGGCTAGCGCTGGCGTAGCCCCTCAGGGGAATTGGAACAACCTCGCCAACGGTTCTGGCGGTCCTATCATTGCGAACAATGCGGAGGGTGAGCCCTCTTTGTTGCGTGTGAGCTGGCAGACCAATGGTCCAGCCGTTGCCGGTGACGAGCCCGCTGTGGGTGACGGCAATGCCGAGCTTATGCACGGGAACCTTTTCCCTCGTGGAGAGGATGAGGGCGGAGACAACGTCGCGACCGAGATCACCGTGAACAACATCGCTTACCCACTTTATGATCTCTATCTGTATCTCAGTGCAGATGAAGGGGGTGGCACCTTCACTGTCAATGACACTCTCTACACGGTAGAGGAAATCACGCCCTTCGATGGTACGTTCGTCGAAGCCGTGGGTGACAACAGCACCGGCAACTACTTGCATCTAAGAAATCTGGAGGGCGACACGCTCTCGATTGTTGGGCGTCAGCTTGGTGGCGGCGGAGCCATTGGAGGCTTCCAAATCGAACGTCTTGAGCCAGGTGACCCTAGTCTGCTGCCGATTCCTGAGCTTGCCGATTTCGGTGTGTTTGAAGGGAACCCCGGGCCTCAGGAGATCACTTTCCGCATGCTCAATCCGGGCGCAGCGCAGACTCTCACTATCACAAATACGGCGATTTCTGGAGACCAGGCAGCGAATTTCACGGTGTCTGCAGTCCCAGCATCTTTTGCACCTCAAGAATTTGCAAACGTGACGGTCACGTTTAACCCAACGGATGCGGTCGGTATCTACCGCGGCTTCTTGGAGATCTCTAGCAATGACGTTGTTCAAGCGGTTTCGCGCATTCCCTTAATTGGTCAGATTAAGCATGCCAACCGCTTGGTGGCGCACTACAAGATGGATGAAACCGACGGCACGCTGATGGTAGATGCTTCAGGAAACGGCTACCATGGCAACTACGTTGCTGGTTCTGGTAGTGTCACGTTAGGTGCTGAGTCCTTGACCGGCTCAGGAACAGGCGTGGCCCTGGATGAAGGTGACGATGCGGCCTATGCGGAGATTCCTGCAGAAGCCGGATTGCCTACGTTGGCCATTGGTAGTTACTCCTTCTGGTTGAAGCAGGATGCCGCCGATGTGGGCACAGCTTCCGTGCTCTTCAGCCGGAGCACGAGCCCGGCCAACCCTTATGCGGTCTTCTTTGAGTCCGCTGGCGATTCGGATTCGGTGACCTGGACAAGTGAGGCCACAAGTGAAACGTTAGTTTCCGATGGCTTCCTTAATCCAGGTGAGGTCTTTCATGTGGTCTACACCTACGCGGACGACGATGAAGACGGCGCAGCAGACGTGGAGATCTACGTGAATGGGGTTCTCAATGCCTCTGAAGAGGGTGCCAGTGGTTACCCTCTCAACACGGTGGCCCCGTTCCAAATCGGTGCGACTGCCGGAGCGTTTGGCCTCACCGGTGTGATCGATGATTTCCAGATCTATGAGACCGCTCTGAGTGCCGATCAGATTACAGCCATGTATGCAGATCCTGGCTCTGTGGCACTCTCAGTGGAGCCACCTAATCCTCTTCTAGCCTACTGGAAATTGGATGAAGGGGACGGCACGGAAGTTGCTGATGTTTCTCCATCGGCGCGAACAGGCGTGGTCAACTCGGGGTCCTGGGTTGCTGGCCACACCGGTGCGGATGGAGACAATGCTGTCGAACTGACTGGAGAAGCTGGCGGTGGCAGCAATGTGGAACTGCCTGTTTTGGGCGAAACCCTGACAGAGATAACCATAACAGGTTGGATTAATGGAGTTAGCACTGAGGCCTGGACAGGTCTTATTCAATCTCGCGACGGCGCTCAACCAATTGGGTTGGGATTCCGCGCGGATTCTGGGGAACTTACCTACACCTGGAATGATAACAATGCGAATACCTATAATTTTGTTAGTGATCTGGTTATTCCTCCAAATGAATGGACGTTTGTCGCCCTAACGGTCACACCTTCAGAAGGGAAGTTGTATCTGGGTGCTGGTGGAGCGTTGAGCTCTGCTGTGAATGCAATCGAACACCTTGAGCAAGAGAGTCCGTCAGTATGGCATCTCGGCAAAGATGCGTGCTGTGAAGACGGTCGCAATTTGCAAGGTGCCATCGACGATGTGGCCATCTTTAACCAGGCTCTCACAGATGAGCAAATCGAGTCCATCTTCAGTGGTGTATCTCCAGCCGATGTCTTTAGCGACGGAAATAATATCCTGGTGAACAGCTCTTTTGAGGAGCCCGCTGTGGATAACATCAACTCCAATAATCTCGGAGTGGTCCCTACGGGTTGGAGTCAGACGGGTGATGATGCGACGTGGAACGTCATTCGTAACGATGGCACGCCTTACGACAACGGTGTGGATACGGCGGCTGACGGTTCTCAAGTTCTGGATCTCAACGGAGAGTTTGAGATCTTCCAGACCTTCACCCTGACAGAAGCTTCTGATGTTACCTTTGGGGCATCTTTCGCAAATCGTAGCGGGCATGATGGAGCTGATCCATCCACCGTCGCCATCTACGATGCTGCAGGAGAGAACTTGCTCTCTCCTGAGGCCTCCGTTGACACGTCGGCGGAACCGCAGCCTTCCAAGGTTTGGAGTAATGGCGAGGCTGTGGCGACCAACTTGCCAGCTGGTGATTACCAGATCCGCATCGCGTTGAACAACTGGAATAACATGGACGCTGTGTATGCGAATGTCACTCGCGCCACCGGCGGCGGTGGTGGCAATCCTGGTGGTGGCGGCGATCGTCCGTCGTCCATTGGTGAGGTTGTGCTGGGTGCTGGAGACACGACGAGCCTCAGCTTCAGTTCAGAAGCTGGCGTGGAGTATGATGTCGAGCGCAGCACGGATTTGATCGAATGGACGCGAGTGGATGGTGTCACGGCGGACAGTGCCGCGACGAGCATCAGCGTGGGCAACGAAGGCCCGGTGGCCTTCTACCGTGTGCTGAAGAAGTAGGGCGCGCCCTGCATTTTAAGTCTTAGCGAACGAGCCTCACCGGGAAACTGGTGGGGCTCGTTTCGATTGGAGGTTCCGGTTATAGAGTGGTGATGTTTCTCTGGAGGCAAATTCTTGACTAATTCTTAGCCTGGGCGAAATATGGATTGTGCCAGAGCCAGAAGATAGCCCTCCATCACCGCCCCGCTACGACTTCTCGGTCGTGCGCCAGCTGCGGCAACGGGAAGGGCAAACCTTGGCCCAACTTTCCGAAGCCTCGGGTATCTCCGTCCCCGTCATTTCCAAGCTTGAGCGGAATCAGTCGGTCGCGGAGCTAGAGACCATTGCGAAACTGGCTGGAGCTTATGGCATGGCCGCCTCCGATCTTGTGGCGATGGCCGAGTCGACTCTCGCCCATCGCATGAAGGCCGATGGGTATGAGCGTGAGGGTTTCTACTTTCATCGCATCCGCTATGCAAATCACTCTGCTTTTCTCGGCGAGGCGAATGCTGGTGCGGAACTGAGTCGACCAGACGCGCATCGCGATGATTTGGAAACGTGTTGGGTCATCAATGGCGAACTTCATGTCACCATCGGCGAGGAGGTCCACAAATTGGCCTCCGGTGAGAGCGTTCAGTTTGATGCCGTCCAAACGCATACTTACAAAGCTATGAAAGACACCATCTTCATCGTGCTTCATCTCAAGAAGACCAATCGATTCTAATATTGCAATGTTGTCTAGGCTCCTGGCCTAGGTCACGGGCTGGAAGCCCATGCTACTTTATTGACTAACTAACATGATCCAATTAAAGACTGACCTCAAGCCCGCCGACCTCCAACCCGCACTTAAGGACTTCTGGAACCTTTCAGGCCAGAAGATCCGTCTTATCCGTGATCGCTATGATCACACGAAGGGCAGTCCTGTCTTCACAGAGGCGGGAAATTACACCACGCGTGGATGGACTGAATGGACGCAAGGCTTCGAGTTTGGTTCGGCCATCTTACAGTTTGACGCGACGGGTGACGAAGAGGCGCTCGACTATGGACGCACGATGACGCTCGAGAAGATGGCCCCGCACGTGAGCCACTTCGGGGTGCATGATCATGGGTTTAATAATGTTAGCACCTACGGTAACCTGCTGCGTCTCATGCAGGAAGGCCGCCTACCGGCCGATGCTTGGGAGAAGAACTTCTACGAACTAGCGCTCAAGGTGTCCGGTGCTGTGCAAGCCTACCGCTGGACAACGATTCCTGATGGTGGCTACATCTACTCGTTCAATGGGCCGCATTCTCTGTTTGTCGATACGATCCGCTCGTGTCGCGCGCTTATTGTCAGCTACCTGCTTAAGCACCAGTTCATGGCCGAGGGCGACAAGGAAATCTGTTTGCTAGAGCGTGCCATTCAGCATGGGCTTTCCACCGCGAAATACTCGGTCTTCTACGGCGAGGTGCGCGATAGTTTCGATGAATGGGGCCGCACCGCCCATGAATCGGTCTTCAATTGCAACGACGGCGCGTTCCGTTGTCCTAACTCCCAGCAAGGTTACACGGGCTTCACCACGTGGACGCGAGGGTTGGCCTGGGCCATGTGCGGCTTTGCCGAGGAGCTCGAGTTGTTAGACCACCTTGAAGCTTCCAAGCTCACCGATACGGATCTGACCGAAGTGAAGGCTACTTTCCTTAAAGCAGCCAAGGCGACGTGTGATTTCTACATGGCGAACACGCCAACCGATGGCATTCCCTACTGGGATGCGGGCGCGCCTGGCCTCGTGCACATGGGCGACTATCTCAATCAGAAATCTGATCCCTACAATGATTACGAACCCATTGATAGCTCTGCGGCTGCCATTGGTGCGCAGGGACTGTTGCGCCTCGGTCGGTATCTTGGTGATGAAGGCAAGGATTACTGGCAAGCAGGCCTCACGGTCTTGGAGACACTCTTGCAAAAGCCTTACCTGAGCACGGACGCCGATCATCAAGGACTCCTGCTGCACTCGATCTACCATCAGCCTAACGGTTGGGATCACGTGCCAGAGGGTAGCAAGATCGCCAATGGGGAATCCAGCATGTGGGGCGACTATCATATACGCGAGCTTGCCCTATACGTGCAGCGCGAGGCGGAAGGTCAGCCTTACTACCGTTACTTTGACTGCGTCCGATAGTCTCATGCTCTCTCTTTCCCAACTCTGTGTCCACACCATGACCACGAAGCCGTGGTCTCTCCGCGAATGCTGCGAGAACTTTGCCGGTTCTGGCATCCCTCACATCACCATTTGGCGGAACGTGCTGGAGGATATCGCAATCGAAGAAGCCGCGAAGATTGTAAGTGATCACTCGCTGAGCGTAACTGCGCTGTGCCGAGGTGGCTTCTTTCCGGGCGTCGAGGCTAGCAAACGCGCGGAAGCCATTGCAGACAATAAACAGGCCATCCGAGAAGCCGTTGCCCTCGGAGCACCCATGGTCGTGCTGGTCTGCGGTGCGGATCCCGGGCAGTCTCTCACGGAATCTCGCCGCCAAATCCAAGACGGCATTGCTGAGCTTCTTCCCTACGCGGAAGAGCACTCCGTGAAGCTCGCCATCGAGCCTCTGCACCCGATGTATGCCGGAGATCGCTCAGCGGTCTCCACCTTGGGCCAGGCCAATGACATGGCCGAAGCGCTCGATTCTCCTTGGGTAGGTATCGCTGCCGACGTCTACCATCTCTGGTGGGATCCGGATCTCGAGAAGGAGATCAAGCGCTGTGGCGCGAACGACAACTTGCTCGCCTTTCATGTCTGTGACTGGAAGACGCCTACCAATGATCTCTTGTTAGATCGGGGCCTCATGGGCGAGGGGTGTATTCCTCTCAAAGAGATCCGTCGCTGGGTTGAAGCTGCTGGTTTCGAAGGGCCACATGAAGTGGAGATCTTCTCGTCGGACTACTGGGCCGAAGATCAGCATGACTATTTGAAGCGCGCCGTGCAGGCGTATCTCGAGCATTGTTAGTAGTATGCTTTGTGGCGAAGCCAATTATCCCGGAGGGCTGCGCTCTGTCGCAGCCGACCTTAGAAGAGAAGGCATTTCATAAGCAGAAAGCGTCTGTTAGATCACGGCGATGACGGAGCATCGCCCTCCGGGATAATTGGCTACTTGAGCCAGCGCGCGCCGTATTCGTTCGTGGGGTCGCGATAGATTGAGTGGAGGTGCTCGGCGGGATCGCCGCCGAGGTCTTGGCCGCCGAATTCTAGGATGAGTCCGGGTCCGTATAAGTGGTAGGAGGCATCGCTACCAGGTTCAAAGGGGCCGCGCCAGGCGAAGCGACAGTCGTCTAGCTGTGCGGCGATCTCTTTCATGCGAGCGTCGGCTTGTTTCTCTGGGAGGTCGCCGACCCAGATGTGGATGAGCTCCATTAAGATGGCGCGCTGGTCGCCCGTGAGCTTGCGGCAATCCAGGCCACGTGGGTCTGGGCGAACGCCGTCCTTGCCTGCGCCTGCAACGATGCGGCCACGACGCTCGTCCTTCAAAGCGTCTTTGCGTTGAGCGTCTGTGAGGCTGGCGATGAAGTCGAACGCGAGGGAGACTTCTTTCTCCATAACGACGATCTCGTTGCCGCTTAACTGAATGGCGCGTGGCTGCGTGCCGATGAAAGCCGGGGAGTAGCAAATCTTGTCGCCCTCGAAGGTGAGGTTCTGAGCGAGGTGATGGCCGTCAAATTGGAGTCCCCATGTTTCTGTGGTCGAAGGGGTGCCGAAGATCAACACCCAGAAATTTGCAGTGCCGAAGCCGCCGCGTCGATCTGCTTGGACCTGGTCTTTGAGTAATTGGTCATCGGCATAACAGATGTTGCGTGCTTTTTCGTAGCCTTGCTTGCTCATGGTGGAGGCTAACAAGTCGCAAACACGCTCGATGGTTTCGCGCTTGAGATCGCCCAAACGCAAGCCGCCTTCCGTGCCGCGAGGGGGTACGTTGGTCCATTGCTTGCGTTCTTTGCTGCTCATGGGATGCGAAAGCTTGGAGCGTTCCTCTTCCGAGAGTGCTGCGATCAAGGCGTTTGCAGCTTCTGCAGGTGAGCCCAGAGGCTTCGGCTCGTAGGTGGCGATGACTTCACTAGCAAGCGTCCAATATTTCGTGCCACTGAAACGGTCCCAGCGTTTGTTTAGGGCGGTGGTGTCTGGCTTGCCGCTTTGTGTGACTACGCGATACCGCATGAACGAGGTCTCGCCTGGCTTGATTGCCCAGCCGGTTTCTTGAATGGGCACGTAGTTGAAGAAGATCGCGCCGCCATTGGAATCAGATGATGGCCAGACGCGCATGCGTTGTGGGAAATCGTGGTTCTCTTGGTGACCGAGAATGGCTAAGTGCACGGGCTTGCCTGAATCGGCTCCGGGCCCCCAGAACGCGCTCCATTTCGAACGCGTGGTGTGCCCGTCTTTCCGCGTGGTGCCTTCGGAGCCGAGGTAGTCACTGTTAGAGGTGATCCAGGAGTGCGGCGCGCGGTAAGCGATGGGGCCGCCGTAGCGATACTGAGGTAGGTCTAGCACATGCTTGGAAACGTTTGTCTGGCTCGTTTCGTAGTCGATCTCGAAGGCGCCGTCGTTCATCCGCCCGGTCACTTGGAAGGACTCTCGCAGGATCACTGTGGGTTCGGCTTCTGGGCCGTCTAGGTAGGCGACGTGTTCTTGCTCGACGGTGAACCCGGCATGATCTGTTTCAGAAACCGTGGCCAAGGTCTTGGCATAACGCACTCGGCCGGTGCCAGCTTTTAGGTTCCAGAAATCGATTGCTTTGCCATCGATCTGACATTTGACCCAAGCATGCCAAAGACCGAGATGATGGTAATGATCCTTGGGATGAATGCCCGTGACGATCTCACCGTTTGGGGTCTTTACTGGATGGATGAATCCGCTGCGCTTGTAGATGGGATCCACGCCTTCCGGTGGATCGACTTCTGCCTTGTGGTAGGTTAGGAAATCGAGGTCACCGTATTTCAGAACGATGGCTGCCTCTGATTCGACGGCGGAGAAGCTGGGGGCCGCCTGGGCCTGGTGAGTGCAGGCCAGCACGAGGAGGGCGAGAGAGAGTCGTTTTATCATGCTACAACTCTGCTCTGCCCACGCCGCGCGGTCCAGCCAATTGAGGCTTACTCGGCCTTCAAGCGCACAAAGCCACGCGCCGCGGCTGTGAGCGTCGCGGTGACGGTATTCCCAACGGTGTCGACTTGGCCGGCGAAATCTTCCCATGACTCGAGGTTGGCTGATGTTTGCAGTGTGGTCGTGACGCCTGTGATTCCAGCGCCTATCGTGTAACTAACAGTGAGTCCATCAGCAAGCACGCTGATGGCTTCACGATCATAAGCCTAGAAGCGTGAATGGAGAATTCAATGAACCGGCACAACTCGTTTACCTTGAGGGTGATGAGTGCGCTTTTAGACCAATTGAGCGCTCACCCTGAGGGTGAGCTCGCCAACACCCCTCTTTCGAGCCTCCAGCCCTGGCCGGTAGACACTCCGGGCGGGCGATT
>CALLLI010000471.1 GCA_938082635.1 uncultured Verrucomicrobiales bacterium | reverse complement strand
TTTCTGTAACACCATTCTCCTTTTTACAATAAAGAGCCCGGTACCGCCATGCGGTCCCGGGCTTTTTATTGTACATTTTTTTACAGCGATCCCGTAGTGTCCGGGAATCCGAATCGCCCGGTATTCATGCTGTCTCTGGGTAGTAGTAACGAAGCAATCCGCCTAACCGCTCACGACAATTCCAGCTCCCCATCGCTTGTCGAAGCTCAGCGACTCACGCTGCAATCGACTTTCTGGACACTACGGGGTGACTAATCAATCTGTTTCCGGTGTATAAGGATTCGTGCGACGGAAAACGCTTAGGCTTTCCGTCAAGGCTCTGTTGAGGGAAAGTATCTGACCTTACTGACAGGACTCGCAGGTGCCGCCGTTGATCATGGCGTCGATGCTGCAGGCGGCTTGCTCGGCTGGGGATTCCTTCTTGGGAGCTTCGGCTGCCGGCGAGGTCTCGGCGGTGGTACTGAGATTGCGGCGGTCTTTGGAGACGTCAACTGTGGCTTTCTCAATGTTAGAGGCGCCGAGGGTGCGGAGGTAATACGTGGTCTTCATGCCGGAGCGCCAGGCGGCGCGGTACATGTGAGACATGTTCTTGAGATCTGGCGTGGCGAGGAAGAGATTGATCGATTGTGATTGGTCGATCCATTTCTGGCGACGAGCGGCGGCCTTGATGAAGTACTCGTAAGGGATGGCGAAGGCCGTGGTATACTTCTTCTTCAGGTCTGCGGGGACGCCCTCGATGTCTTCGAGTTCGCCGTCGAAGTACTTGAGGCGGTCGATCATGGATTGGTCCCAGAGGTTGCGGGCTTTGAGGTCGCGGACGAGGAACTGATTCAAGACAATGAAGTCGCCTGACAGATTGCTCTTCACATAGAGATTCCGATAGGCGGGCTCGATGCAGGGCACGCTGCCCATGATATTCGAGATGGTGGCGGTCGGGGCAATGGCGAGGACGTTGCTGTTGCGCATGCCATGCTTGGCGATCTTTTCCCTGACAGGTGTCCAATCCATCTTGGATCCACGTGGGACATCGATCTCGCAGCCGCGCTCTTCTGCGAGCAGCTCGATGGTGTCCTGAGGAAGCAAGCCACGATCCCACTTGGAACCTTTGTAGCTTGAGTAGGTGCCACGATCAGCCGCGAGGTCGCTGGAGGCCTCGTAAGCATAGTAGCTGATGGCCTCCATCATTTCGTCATTGAAATCGACGGCTTCATCGGAGGCGAAGGGAATGCCTTTGATGTAGAGAGCGTTCTGTAAGCCCATGACGCCGAGACCAATGGGGCGATGTCGGCGGTTCGAGTTCTCCGCCGGCTCGGTGGGGTAGAAGTTGATGTCGATGACGTTATCGAGCGCTTCTACGGCGACCCTGACGGTTTCACGAAGCTTGTCGTGATCGATGTTGCCCTCGCTATCGAGATGAGACTCGATGACGATGGAGCCGAGGTTACAGACAGCGGTCTCGTCATCGCCAGTGTTCAGCGTGATCTCGGTGCAGAGATTGGAGCTGTGGATGGCACCGGTGTGATCTTGCGGGCTGCGCACGTTGCAAGGATCCTTGAAGGTGATCCAGGGATGCCCCGTCTCGAAGAGCATCTTGAGCATGGCCTTCCAGAGATCGATGGCGGGAACGGTGCGGGAGAAGATGTTGCCGGTCTTGGCGATTTCCTCGTATTCCTCATAACGTTGCTCAAAAGCCTTGCCATAAAGCTCGTGCAAGTCGGCGGTTTCGTTGCTGCGGAAGAGGGTCCAGTCCTTGCGCTCTTCCATGCGTTTCATGAACAGATCGGGAATCCAGTTCGCCGTGTTCATGTCGTGCGTGCGACGCCGGTCATCGCCGGTGTTCTTCCGCATCTCGAGGAAGTCGAAGATGTCGTTGTGCCAGGTTTCCAAATAAGCACAGCCCGAACCGCGACGCTTGCCGCCTTGATTCACGGCGACGAGCTGGTCGTTGTGTAACTTGAGGAAAGGAATGACGCCCTGGCTCTCGCCATTAGTGCCCTGGATGTAACTTCCTGTGCCACGAACGGCGGTCCAACTGCCGCCGAGGCCGCCGGCCCACTTGGAGAGGTAAGCATTCTCGGCGATGCCACGAGTCATAATGGACTCGATGCTGTCGCCGACCTGATAGAGGTAGCAGGAGGAAAGCTGGGAATGGAGCGTGCCGGAGTTGAACAGGGTGGGGGTAGAGGAACAGAAACGACGGCTCTTGTATAAGCGATAGAGCGCGATGACGCGGTCTTCGCGATTGCCTTTCTGCTCGACGAAGAGACCCATGGAGACACGCATCCAGAAGAGCTGGGGCGTTTCGAGACGAACTTGCGTCTTCTTCTCCTTATTGACGATCAAGTAGCGATCGTAGAGGGTCTGAATGCCGAGGTAATCAAAGGCCAAGTCGGCGACGGGGTCCAACTCTTGTGCGAGTCGATCAAGATCGAACTCTAGCATACGTGGATGAATGCGCTTTAGCTCGACACCACGGCGGAGCTTCTCTTTGAAGGCGCGGGCATGGAATGCGCTGAGTTTCTCGATGCCATCCTTCACAATGCTCCAACCGAGGACTTCCTCGTAGATGTAGGAGAGGAGGATGCGACCGGCAAACTTGGAGAAGTCGGCGTCTTTCTCGATGAGGCTCTTTGAATTGAGAATGATCGTCTTGCGAAGGTCTTCGACGCGCATTTCAGAATAGAACGAGCGGCGGAGTTCGCTCTCGATCTGATCGCTGGTGAGACAGAGTTCTAGGCCGATGGAGGCAAACTCGATCCGCTTTCGCAACTCGCTGCCATCCCAGAGGAAGGTCTCGCCGTCGGTTTGCTTGACGATAATTAGAGAGTCCTGCTGCTCATTGCTGAGGACTGCCTCTTCCTCGATCACTTGCTCGCGCATGTCACTGCGATGCGCGCGGTAAAGGATGTAGGTCTCAGCGACCTTGTAGAAACCGAGGCGCATGAGCGTCTCTTGAACTTTGTCCTGAAGCTTCTCGATGTGAACGAAGTCCTGTTGGATCGACTCGATCTCGCGAGTGACTTCTTCGGCGACCTTCTTGCTGGCTGAAGGATCGAGCTGAAGGGATAAGAACGCCTTGCTGATGGCGATTTCGATCTTGGATGGGTTCCAAGGGACGACGTGGCCATTGCGACGGATCAATTTCGTCGTTGTGGTCTGCTTGTAGCCATTGATACCACGGAAACGGGAGCCTTTGTCTTGGTGACGTTGAATGAAGCTCTTGGCGATGTCGTAGGCGTCTTGATTGACCAGTGCGCGCTCAATCGAGCGTGAGATTTCCTCTGGAGCGCCCGAAGCATTCCCTGACTGAACTCGTTTCGAATGCTCGACCAACTCATCCATCGCCGCAGACACTAACGAACGCACCAGGAGGCGATTCTTCTGGCTGTAGATGTCTGTCTCATCTTGGGACTGCAAGACATCGGTAAGCGCCTGTCCTAACTCGTCGGCGAGATCGCGTCGATTGAAGACGATAGGTTCTCCATCGAGGTCCAACTCAACCTCAGAATGCGCGCCTTCCTCCTCGAGGTGGCCCTCCATCCAGTCATAGCGGGGTTGGTCATCGAGCCGAGGTCGGCGGGAGAGCTGCTTCAATTGGAGGTCTCTTTCAACGAATTCTTTGTTGATCATGGATGGTGTCGCGGGGGAAGGTGTTTGTGTGAGTTACGATGGAAGGATCTAGCGGGCCAGGCAGGTGGGGGCGACAACTGGGGATCGTGATGTCGAGCAAGTCTTAGGAAAGACTTTGTTCTAACGGATTGGCGCGAGGCCTAGCTAGAGGTCGTCATCGCTGACGGCTTCTAGAGCGGAGGCCTTCTGGTATTCAGTGACGCGACCTTCAAAGAAGTTCTGCTCTTTACTGATATCCATGAGTTCCGCAAGCCAAGGAAGGGGATTCTCGACACCGGAATTGAGGGGTTCCAAGCCAACCCCAACGAGGCGACGATCGGCGATGTAATCGATGTACTGGGTGAATTCCTCAGAACTGAGACCAACCGTATTGGTCGGAAGACAGTCTTCGATGAACTCCTTCTCGAGATAGACGGCCTCTCTCATGAGTTCGCGAAGTTCCTCGCGGAATTCAGCGTTCCAGATCTCTTGATTCTCTTCAATGAGGTCCATGAAGAGATTCCGGAAGACTTCGATGTGATTCGACTCGTCACGGAGCGTGTAACGGAACATTTGGCCGATGCCCGGAAACTTGTTCTGCCGATAGAGACTCAGAATCATGCCGAAGAGGCCGTAGAACTGAGTGCCTTCCATGCACTGACCGAAGACGAAGATGTTCTTGGCCAAGAGCTGCTTGTTCTCGACCTTCGTGAGGTCGATGTCGCGACGCAAGCTTTGGGACACGTTCGTGACGAACTCGTTCTTGCGGAGGATCGTCGGGATCTGCTCGAACATTGCTTCACACTCGTGCGGGTTGATTCCCAACGAACTGATCATGTAAAGCAGGCTGTCCGCATGGATATTCTCCTCATGCGCGTGGCGGCCTAACACAAGCTTGAGCTCAGGGGCGGTGACCATCTCGCGGACGACATGGAGGACATTGTCACCGACGATGCCTTCGGCCGCAGAGAAGTAACCGATGCCCATGCGAATGATCCAACGCTCTTGGTCCGTGAGTTCATCAGACTGCCACTGCTCGATGTCTTTCTGCATGGGGACATCTTCAGGCTCCCAGTGGTTCGCCTTCATGTTGCGGTAGATGTCGTAGGCCCACTGGTACTTCAACGGGAGGAGGTTGAAGGCCATGGTTTGGCGTCCGTTGATCACGCGCTTTGCAGCGAAGGCTTTTTCTGCTTTCGCCTCGTCTAAAACGAAGGTTTTGTTCCCGAGGGTAAAGGTAGTCTCCATAATTAAGAGGGATGAGTCTGTATACTATTGATTATTCGAGATTGATTGATTTTGAGAGGGAAAGGTGGGTCAACCACTACATCTTGTGCCACCTGACTCGTCGGCTAGCAACATGTTGCGGAAGTATAATGAGAACTTTCTCGGAAAAGTGAAATAAAAAGTGAACAAATTATGTTATCTTAAGTAACTCCCCGTAGGCTCAAGGGCTTAGGCCGCAGAGACAGGCTGAACGACGATTCTTGAGCCCTCAACGAGAGCAACGACGACCGTTTTCTGAGCTTCAACGAACTCGCCATCAGTGACCACATCACGCGCCTCATCGGCAATCATGGCAGTACCGGCAGGGCGCAGCGACGTGAGTGTCTGGCCGGTCATGCCCACCAGCGAATCGGGCTCGCTAGAATCAGAGTGGCCAAGGCCATAATCTAAGCCGCTTCCGGTTGGAGCGGACGCCGTTTGTAAAACGAGCTTATCGAAGAGTTTGCTCTCAGGCAGAAACCGAGCCATGAGAAGGCCGATGCCGATGGCTCCGCCGAGCGCCAAAGTGAGGTTCCAGAGCGAGGTGCCGAGGCTATCGAAATCGAACTGCCACGTGGAAATCTCGCCCGTGGGAAGCACGAGCGGGTCCGCCATGGTTAAGATGAGTGAGGCGAGGATGCAAACGAAGCCCAGCAGTCCAGCAACGAGCGTGCCGGGAAAGAAGACAAACTCAGCAATGATCAAGCCAACGCCCAACAGGAAGAGAGCGACCATTTCGAAGCCGATCAATTTGCCAGCAGCGTAGTGGCCGAAGAAGAACAGCCCGAACAGGCCGAGCGAGAGGAAGCCAAATACTCCGAATCCCGGCATGCGAAGCTCGAACTGAGCGGTGATGAAGGCTCCTAAAAGAAGCAGAGCAGAGAATCGGGTGACCCACTGAGCGAGCAGCTCGAAACCGAGCGGTTCCGCGACCATGACCTGCCCTTTGAGATCTTCTTGTTTGATAAGGTCGTCGATCGAAGTGGCGATCCCTTTGGCGATAGGTTCGGCATCGCGCCACGGCTCGATGGCCTCCTGTGAGGCGAGGCTTAAGAGGGAGCCGACATCTTCTTCGTCCTTCACTTTGAGTTTGAAGGTGCCATCCTCTTCTTTCTCCACAATGAGCGACTGGTTTTCATCGGTCTGCCCCTCTTCGACTAGCTCACCAGCGCCCTCTTTCTCGGGAATCATGAATTTGGTGGCATAGTTTGGGTCGTGCCCATTGCTGCGGGCGACCGAACGGCACAGCGGCACAAGAATCGAGGTGATCTTCTTCTCGATGTCCTTATCGAGTTCGCCCATCGAGGTCACCACAGCAGCGGCTCCAATCGCGCTGACTGGACTCATGTAGATATCGTCGGTGGCCAAGGCGATGAGGGCACCGGCCGAGACTGCCGAAGGATTTACATAGGCGTAGGTGGGCACGCTCATCTTGGCGAGGGAGCGCATCATGATCTCACCGGTCTGGAAGGCGAGACCACCTGGCGTGTTCAAATCGAGGATCACGGCAGAGGCTTTCTCGCGCTCGGCCTTGGCCAAGACCCGTCCCATGTAGTCGAAGCGCGAGGCGTTGATCAGATCGCGTTTCCCGACCTCAATCACGATGATATTTCCCGTGTAAGAGTCCTCTTTCGTTTTTAAGGCATTTAAGTGAGAATCACCGTCACTTGCTTTAGGGTCAACGGCATTGGTGAATCGTAGGCTGCCCTTAAGGCTCGCGTGCTCTTTTAAGGCATGCACATCGACAACAAGCGCCTCCGCGAGGAAGGGTTTGCCTTCGTGAACCTGCACGGCGTCCTGTGCTTCGACCATGAGCGTGTCGCCTTTCTTGGAAAGCACGTCGTCTCCCAAGCGGATCTCAAGATCTTCGTTCCAGATGGCTTCGACGAGGAGTGGGTCGCGTCCTTTGCTCATGGCGACCGAGCGCGCCGTCGCCAAGTTGAACGACGCCAACTTGGCTTTCATGTTGCCTGTGCCGAGAATCGGACTGCCGCCAATAATGCTTGCCGGGGCCATGTAGATCTTGTCGGTCGAGAAGGCGAGCAAGGCACCCGCATCGACGGCCATGCTATCGACAAAGGCATAGCTTGGGATCTTCAGATTTCCCAGACCACCCATGATCAAATTAATCTCCTCCCAATTCGTATCCATGAGGCAATGGATCTGGATAATGACCGCCTCAGTTTGCGCGACGTCGAGGCCTTCGATGATTTCGAGAGCCTCTTCGGCGTTGCTTTTTGAGAGGCCGTTCGTGACATTCACCACCACGATCTCCTTGCCAGCTAGGCTGACTGGAGGGGTTTGTAATGGTTTCGCTAGTGGCCCTTGGGCCGCGCTGCTGAATGCGAAGAGCAGAAAGGTGAGCGTGGCGCGAATAAAGAAGTTCATGTGAAAGAAGGGTCGTCAGTGTAGGACAACCGAGCTAGGAAAGAAAGCACAGCCGATGATAATTTCTCAGACCCTCAAACCCGTGTGGTCCCTGTCCAAGCTCTACGAGTCTCGACCTGCGATGGATTCGCGGGCTTCAGGCTCCGTTAGTTCTATGTGGGCTTGTTTCATAGGTGGTGATATGTTAGATGCGGCGGTGAGGCGGGCAGCGGAGCGGCTGTTCTTGGGTCGTGGTGTTGGTGGCGCAGGGCTCTCGGGGGTGAATCATCATTGATGGGAATATTGCTTTGTTATGATTTCTGAAGATACCGTCGAGCGCGTGCTGAGTAGCACGGATATCGTCGACCTGATCCAGTCTTATTTCCCGTTAAGGAAGGTCGGGATGGACTATAGTGCCCTGTGCCCTTTCCACAGCGAGAAGAGCCCCTCCTTCACGGTGAGCCCTTCGAAGCAAATGTACTACTGTTTCGGCTGTGGCGCGGGTGGGGGAGCAGCGCGATTCCTGATGGAGCGTGACGGCATCGATTTCCCGGGCGCGATCAAACGTCTTGGCGAAAGGGCCGGGATTCCTATCATCGAAGAAGCGCTCTCCCCTGAGCGCGCGGGTGAGCTGAGGCAGCGCTCGCAGCTCATGGCGATTCATCAGGAGGTGGCCAAGTGGTTTCACCAAAACCTGTTGAAGAAGCCACATGCCGAACATGCTCGCGCCTACCTGAAGCAGCGTCAGTTGGGCATCGAGATTGCGAAGGATTGGCAACTTGGGTATGCGCCCAGTGATCCTCGGATCTTCTTCGAGTGGGCGCGCAGCATGGGCTACTCGAACGAGTTGCTGATTGATGCGGGGCTAGTGGCTGAGCGTGAAAGCCCCACCGGCAGGCCTCGCGTTGTTGGGCGATTTCGGGATCGCTTGATGTTCCCAGTCTGCAATGATTTCGGAGAGGTCATCGCTTTCAGTGGGCGTTCGTTGGACCCTGAATCGAACATGGCGAAGTATCTGAACTCGCCCGAGACCGATCTCTTCCACAAGAGTAAGACACTCTTTGGCCTGCATCGTAGTAAGCGCTCGATTCTGAAGGCGGGACGCGCGGTGATTTGCGAAGGCCAGATTGACCTCATCACCTGCTTTTCCCACGGCATCGCTAACATGGTGGCACCGCTTGGGACGGCTTTTACTGAGGAGCACGCGCGCATGCTAAAGCGGCTCACTCAAGAGGTTGTGGTGTGTTTTGACGCGGATACTGCGGGCTTCAAAGCCGCTGTGCGCACTTTCAAGGCGTTGGCTGAAGCCAGTGTGTTCGTTCGCGCCGTCGAAATGCCGCCAGGAGAAGATCCAGATTCCTACATCAAGAAATACGGCGCTGAGGCATACCGAAAGCTACTCGACGAGGCTTCTGATTTCTTAGATTTCCACATCACCCAACGATCCAAGATGGTCGATCTGAACTCACCCAAGGAGCAGAATGAGCTCGCGAAAGAACTGGCAGCCAACTTGGCGCTCATTCGCGACAAGCTGATGCAGGACACGATGATTAACAATGTGGCCTCGCGTTTGGGGTTATCGAATGACGCCTTTCGACGGAGTGTCTTCTCGGCAATCAAAAGCCATCAGCGTCAGAAGGATCGCCAGTCGAAGTGGGTGCATGGACAAGAGGAAACCGCGATGGTGGAGGAGTATGAATTCCAAGACGTTTCCTCGCGTCTGCTTTGCCAAATGGTCATGATCGACATGGGGGCGAAGCAATGGCTGAAAGCTGAAATGTCTGCTTTTGAGCAAGTTCAATATGTACCGGATGGCGAGGTCCTCCAACATCTCGTTGATGCGGAGTTTGATCCTAGCACTCCACACAGTGTAGGGAGTTACCTTGCGTCATTACAGAAACCAATAGAAAGCTCACTGGCTAAATTAATTATAAAGCCTCCCAATGGAAATCATTTCAAAGCGGTTCAGGATGCCTGGTTCAGTATCAAGCGTCGAGAAGTCGAGAGACGATATCGAGAAGTCGAGAGACGCTTGAAAGACAGAGGGTTGGAGGCCGGCGCGATGATGGACTTGTTAGGAGAGCTTAAGGTCTTGAAAGAATTGCTTGACCGTCCCAGTGACGGCTCCGATGATGCCTTGCCGTCAGTTTAAAGATCCCCATCCTTTCTGGAGGCGTCCCTAACCAGCAACCTATCATATGGCACAAAGTAGGAAGACGACTAGCAGGATCGATACTCACACAGTAGTTAAACTTAAGCCCTCTCGCCGAAGACAAAGGCAACGCCCCGTAGATAACGGAAAGCAGAAAGACAAAGCAGCAGCCGCAGTTTTAAATCCTCCCAAGAGCAAACTTTCGGCTGTCGATTCTCCCGAGATTCAGGAGAAGTTGCGGGATCTGATCAAACTTGCCAAAGAGCAGGGCCGCTTGACCTTTGACGACGTTAATGAAGCGTTGCCGCTGACTCTGATCGCTCCCGAAGGCCTTGACGAAGTTCTTCAGCGTCTTGAAAGCATGGAATTTGAAGTGGTTGATGCGGCCGAGGTGGATCGCGTCAAGGAAGTGGTGAAAGATCGCGAGAAGCCCGCCAAGGCTGAAGTTACTAGGTATGACTCCCTGGATGATCCTGTTAGGATGTATCTCAAGCAGATGGGCCAAGTCCCCTTGCTGACTCGGGAACAAGAGGTCGAGATTTCTAAGCGAATCGAGAAAGCAGAGGGTTGGGTTCAGAAGTTCCTCTTCTCGTTTGGGCCTTCGTGCGATCCTTTCCTAGCGCTTGCGCAGAAATTGCTCGAAGGTTCTGAGCGATTCGACAAAGTCATCATCGATAAGAAGATCGAAAGCCGGGAGCGCTATCTCAAAGCATTGCCCCGATTGTGTGACCGTTTACGCGAGCAGACTGCTACGATGCAGATTTTGCAAGTGAAGCGGATGAGCTATGTTTCTGATGGCAAGAACATGCCAGCTGCTCTTGCCGAAGAGATCAAGAAGCACACCGCAACGCTGCAGCGCACTTTCAATCGCTTCTATTTCAAGCACAAAATAATTGAGGAGTTTGTCAGTCACACCGACACTCTAGAAGAGAATCTGACCCGACTCTGGTCACGTCCTAAGACGGCTCCAGTGAAGGCCGAGATTGCAGCTGCTGCAGAATCCACGTGGTTCTTGGCAAGCGAGTTCAAAGAGAACTATGCCCAGCTCAAGCACTGGTTGCAGGAAGCGCTGCAAGCCAAGACAGAGATGGTGGAGGCAAACCTCCGCTTGGTCATCTCTATTGCTAAGAAGTACACGAATCGTGGTCTTTCGTTCCTTGACCTGATCCAGGAAGGCAACATGGGACTCATGAAGGCGGTGGAGAAGTTTGAGTATCGCCGTGGATACAAATTCTCGACCTACGCGACTTGGTGGATTCGTCAGGCGATTACTCGCTCAATTGCCGATCAGGCGAGGACGATCCGGATCCCGGTGCACATGATCGAGACGATCAACAAGCTTATGCGTGTGCAGAAGCAGCTTGTTCAGGAGTATGGTCGCGAGCCCAGCCCTGACGAGATCGCCGAGGAAATTCACCTTCCTGTGGAGCGCGTTAGCGCCGTCTTGCGCATGGCTCAACAGCCTATCTCTCTTCAGGCTCCTGTCGGTGATAGTGATGACACCACCTTTGGTGATTTTATCGAAGACAAGGCTGCTGAGGATCCAATGGAGATGACCGGATTCGCGCTTCTCCGCGATAAGATCAAAGACGTGCTGGACACGCTGACAGAGCGTGAGCGTGAGGTGTTAGAGCAACGCTTCGGTTTGGTCGATGGCTACAGCCGCACCCTTGAAGAGGTGGGCAAGCAGTTTCAAGTCACTCGTGAGCGCATTCGTCAAATCGAAGCGAAGGCACTTCGGAAAATGCGCCACCCGACCCGAATCCGGAAGCTGGAAGGCTTCATTGAGATGTCTCAGGTTTAGTCATGCTGGGCGACCTCTTAAGTCGTCTACGCTGCGGACGTGTTCCATCGTTACTGGTCGCGTCGCTCCTTTTAGTAAGCCCCATGGGTCTCACCCATGGGGCTTCTGAATTTACACTGGATGAGGCTGAGCACGCTTATCGTGTTGGCTTGTTAGGGGTCGCCAAGGAGGCTTATGTTGGCCTGCTGGGCGGAGAGCATGACAAGCAAGTGCTGCTGCGGTTGCTGGAGATTGCCCTACGCCGGGGGGCGTGGGATCGGGCCGATGAACTGCTGCGATCATCGGATCTACAGAGTGACGAAGGGCTTCTTTATTGGGAGGCACAGGTGGCGTTGGGATTAAACAAGACGAGAGAAGCAGTGTTTGCTCTAACGCAGTTCTTAGAGCGTAGTCCGGAGCATCCTTTGGCTCTGCCTGCTTCGCTCTCTTTGGCTGCGTTTCAGTTGGATGCCGGTCAGTATGAGGCCGCGAACGTTTTGTTAGATCCTTGGTCTCCTTCTGACGATATTCGCGTGGACTACCTGAAGGCGCGATGTTCTATGGAGAAGGCGCGGCATTCTCTAAAAACAAGAGACATTGATAAGGCTATTGCTGACGCTATCAACCGGTTTGAGCGTCTACGTCAGAGCCCTGGCGAACTTGCTAAGGATTGGCTGGCCAAGGTCTATCTTGGCCTGGCCATGGAGCGTTTGGCGAAGCGCCCCGTGCAACGTGAGAGCGCAGCGGAAATTCTTCGAGAGTATCTTGAGGAGTTCGCAAGTGATCGTGATGCAGTAGAATTGCTGGCACAGGCAGAGGCCTTTGCCACTCCAGCCCAACGCAATGCCTGGCAGACTTGGGCAACGGAGAGGAGTCCCGATCTTCGAGCGCTCATCGCGATCGCCGTTTCCAAGACTTATGCGAAATTGGGTGAGTTTATTCCTGCGATTAAAGCTCTCGAGGTGATCCAGGCAGGACATTCCGGATACGAAGAGTCATTGATGTTGCATGCTCGGTGGCAGCTTGAGGGTGGGCATGCGAGCGCCTGTCTAATATTCATCGAGGAAGCCGCTGAGCCTGCCCTGGCGGAATCAGAATGGCTCCCTGAATTGCTAACAGTCAAAGGGATAGCTCAGTTTCAAGTCGGTGATTCTGAGGCTGCCTTAAGTTTGTTTACCCGCGTGGACGAGACCTCACAAGATACCGAACTCTCCAAGGTGGCAGCATTCAACAGTGTGGTTCTGAATCCCGCAGAGGATAATCGAGAGGCCCACGAATCAGCGATGCGTGGGCTCTACGAGGTGGCGGAGCCAGCAGTGCAGAATTTCTTGGGTGGGGAAGCGGCTTTCCTAAGAGCCTTACTTCTTGCGAAAGTGACAGAGAATCGCCGAGCTGCGGATGCTGCCCTCAGAGATTACCTAGCCGCGTATCCAATCCATCCGCGTCGATCTGAAGCTCTCATCGCAAGGCTCGAGTTAGCCTTGGTGGCCTTGTCTCCAAATCAAGCCACGGTCGAGCGCCGCTTAAAGCGTTTGCGCAAGGAAGTGGCAGAGGACTACGCCCGGGAACGTGTGGACTACCTGGCTCTCTGGGCAGCATCCGCGAACGGACAACATTCCGTGGCTCACGAATTGATTGGTGGTTTTAGAAAAGCCTTTCCTGGTAGTTCGCTGCTCCCAAATGTGACGTTTCGCGAAGTCGAGCTTCTTCTAGCGGAGGGGAACCTCAATGCTTCTGCACGTGAAGAAATGTTAGAAATGTCGTTGTCTGGAGATCCTAGAGTGAAAGCGCAGGCGGGGTTTATCTTGGCCACACTCTGGGGAAGATTAGGAGATCACGATGCCGCGATCAAAGAGTGGGGAAGAGTTATCGATTTAAAAGGGCGCCATCAAATTCTTGCTCGTCATGGGTTCGCTCTCGCTTTGCGTCGAGTGAACGATCAAGTTAACGCGATTATCGGATGGGATGGGATTCTCCAGCTGAAGCCATCTCGCGAACTTCAGATCCGAGTATTGCTGAGCAAGGGCGAGTGCAAGGCACTGCTTGCTACTGTTGATAATGAGGCCGGAGCTGAGGCGCAGCAACTGTTTGAGGAGGTGCTGGCCCTTCCTAATCTTGCTGTCGAGTGGCAGGATCAAGCGAGCTACAGGTTGGGCATGGTTCAGCTAGCGCTCGGGTTACCGGCGGAGGCGTTGGGGACTTTTAGGCAGGTTGTTCGTGGTTATGAGGAGCGCTTTAATGGGGCTTCTCTTGGTGATCAACCTGTTTGCAATGACTGGGTCTACAGGGCGGGTTTTGAAGCCATCACAATAGTAGAGTCGCAGGGCAAAGATCGCGATGCCGCCTCTCGGGCTGATAATCTTGCTCGTTTTCCGGGCGAGCGCTCGGCCGAAGCGAAAGAGCGCGCTGGTGATATCCTGCTCGAGCATTGGAGGTTCTTCGAGGCTAAGCGCCCGGTAGATTAGTTAGGCATGTTTAAGAAATCGCTCGCGCGTGTTATCGACCAGTGGTAGTGGTAGAGACCGATGCGAGATGCCTTTCCCAAGGACTTGGCGGTTTACGCCAAGAAGGCATGGGGCAATTCACGATCTTTGCCCGCGCTAAAGCATGTCGCGATATTGCTCTCAACGTGCTATCACGCCAGCTTGCTCCGCGAGGAAGCGCGTCCGATTAAGTTTCGCCTTCTGCTTTGTGAGCCTGATAGTTTGCCTGCTGCAGAAGGGCCCCCTCGTGGTCTTCATCGCTTGGTCTTTGTGAAGCCCCGCCGTTTCAATCGGAATGAGCTCCGCCGTCTTTCCCCAGCCACCGATTTCCATCGTGCCCTTATTGGCGTTCATCTGAATGCCGAGAAGATGTGGGAGATATGGGGCATCGTGCATTCCGGTATTCTCTGGTCGGAAGCCATGAACGGCGGAGCGAAGGATCCACCGGACCTGCCGCAGGTCCCGGTCGTGCAGGTATCCGGTCCTAGTGAACTTACGCTTTGCCGTGGCTCGCAGATTGTCGCGACACTGCAAGGTGGTCGTCTTTCCCGCCCCAGCTCGGATGTGCTCGATTCTGAATGGTTGTCTCGTCTCTTCGCCGAAATGCGCACCGACGTCCTTCAGCTGCATCAGAGCGCTCGCGAATCAGCCAAGGCGACGGCGTGGGCTCCGATCGCTGAGAGCTTTGTCACCGACTTGTTTCGGGGATTCATGAAGCGGCTCATACGAGCCATGCGAGATACCTCCAACGGAAGTAGCATTCTCTTTGTCCCGAATGACCGGGCAGAGGAGTTCTCGCTCGATAACAAGTTCTTCAATTTTAAGTATCGTTTCACGCCAGTCGCGACGCGGCGTCGGTTCCCGGCGCTTGTGGTGCAGGTGATCAATGGGCTCGCTGGACTCCATATTGGCTCCGAGACGCCGGTCGGATGGGAAGAGTACGTGGCTGCGGCTAAGAAGGGGCAATTGCAAGACCTCGACGAAGCGCTTTCTGAGCTGGCTTACCTAATTGCTAGTCTGACAGCGATTGATGGCGCCGTCATCTTGACGAGAAATTTCGAACTGTTAGGATTTGGGGCAGAGATTACCGAGCTATCGGACGTCAAACGCGTCGCTAGGGCTCTCGATGCCGAAGGTGAGAAGGTGCGATTGGAGGCCACTGAAAGTCAAGGCATGCGCCATCGCTCGGTTTACCGCCTGTGCAATGCGGTCACGAGTATCACGGGGCTTGTTCTCTCGCACGACGGTGAGTTGCGCTTCGTGAAGCATCGGGAAGGTCGCGTGACCTACTGGAATGAGCTGGCGAGTGCGGCCATGAATCTATAGTGACGCGAAGAAAGCCTAACGCACATTCACAATGAACTCGCCTTTGTTTGAGTCGGTGATTTCCATGGTCGTGTCGTAGCGCTTGGCGTCTTTCATCGAATAGGCACCAGACTTGGGATCGACGAACTCAGTGGCGACCTCATCGACCTCGACGCGGTGTTTGCCCAAGTAAGGGCCATCGATCGCTTCGATCGTGAACTCACCCTTGCCGTTCCAACCCATGTAGGCGTTGGCGACTGGGTGGGTATCATCTTTAGGAAAGAACGTGACCCAGCCCCAGAACAGGGGCTTGTCATTCACCGTGACGCTGCCTTTAACCCAAGTTTCTTGTTAGTGTTTCAAAATCAGCTATTTTGACGATTATTTTCAACTCGAAACATCATAACTCGTTGATAATCAACGCTTTGATTTCTGATTTTCATTTTGTAGTGCTTAATTTTAATTTGTCGGGGGTGGCTTTCTTCCGCGGTCCCATAGCTTGGCGGTCGTGTATTTCCGAACCAAGACTATCAAAGGCACTCCGTTGCTTCAACTCGTCGAATCCTACCGCAACGCCGAGGGTTCCCCGCGGCAGCGCGTGGTTGCTTCGT
>CALLLI010000470.1 GCA_938082635.1 uncultured Verrucomicrobiales bacterium | reverse complement strand
CGAGCTTAGTGAACTGATCGTCGAGTCCGGTTCGCCCAATGAGGTCGTCGATGAATTCGTATCTGGCCCGCTTGTCACGATAATCTTTGGCTCCGTAACAGGGTGGAAGAGGTAGACGAAATGACAGTTGGCGTGTAAATTCAGACATGGTTCGGCGGGTTTGATTTAGCTGTTAACCGAATTATACACGCCGAATTTGACTATGAGAGCCCAAATTGGGCTCTCATAGTCCCTTCAAATCCCACTCACATGCTGCTATGACAGGGCTTCGAGGCTGTGGGACAGGCCCTAATTACACATATCGTTTCAATAGGCTTGTGCCCCAAACGGATATTTTATAAATACCTCATTGGTAACTCACCATGAAATCTACCAATCCTCTGTCGAGTCTCCTGCGAGGGTCGCCTTTCGCCCCCATTCAGGAGCACATGCACGTGGTCTCTGACTGTGTAGCTCAGGTTCCTCTGCTCATTGAAGCACTCATTGACAGAGACGACCAAGCACTGCGCGCCGCCATCGAGCAGATCGATTTGCTGGAGACCAAGGCAGATGAGAAGAAGAACGACTTTCGCTTTCACCTTCCTTCAACGCTATTCATGCCCGTCAGTCGTCGAGACCTTCTTCGGCTCATCTCGGAACAGGATACGGTGGCCGATACGGCAGAGAAAGTCGCCAAGCTCTTCAATGAACGTGAAATGATTGTCCCCGAAGGACTCACTGACCCACTGAGGCAGCTCACGAGTCTTTCCGTCGATGCGTTCAATCAAGCGACCAAAGTGATTGATCAGTTAGACGAACTACTAGAAGTCGGCTTTGGCGGAAAGCAGTCCGCAAAGGTGGTGGACATGATAGGAGAGCTTCGCCACTTGGAACACAAGAACGATGCCATTCTAACGTCGATCAATCGAGCGCTGTTCAAAATGGAGGATGATCTGAAGCCCATGGATGTGGTCTTCTGGTATCGCACCTTTGAATTACTTGGGCGCATTTCTAACAAAGCAGAAAACGTCGGCGACCGTGTACTCTTGGTCATTGCCAAGTAATACGCTCTTACATATCCACCACACCTTATCAGATGGAAATTATTGCTAACCACGGATGGATCTTCATCACGCTCGCAGTTTGTTTCGGATTCTTCATGACCTGGGGCATCGGCGCAAATGATGTTGCCAATGCCATGGGCACCTCAGTCGGGTCTGGGGCCATCACAGTCAAACAAGCGATTATCATCGCCGCTGTGTTCGAGTTTTCCGGCGCCTTCTTGGCTGGAGGGAATGTTACCGACACCATTCGGAAAGGCATCGTCGATCCCACGATGTTTACAGGTCAGCCTCAGCTCCTGGTCTATGGAATGCTGGCGGCTTTGTTAGCAGCTGCGATCTGGCTTTTTATCGCCACAACCAGAGGATGGCCAGTTTCCACGACTCATACCATCGTCGGCGCTCTCGTTGGATTTGCCATTGCAGGAGCAGGGGTGGATTCGGTGGATTGGAGCGTCGTTGGAAAGATTGTCGCAAGCTGGCTGGTCTCTCCACTCCTCGGTGGAACGATCTCTTTCCTGCTGATGATTAGCATTCGGAAGCTGATCCTCAATGCGGACGATCCATTCAGAGCGGCCAAAGCTTGGGGACCTTTCTATGTGTTCCTAGTAGGGTTTGTGGTTGCCCTCGTAACGATGTTTAAAGGGCTAAAGCATCTCAATCTTGAACTCAGCACTCCCATGAGTTTTGTCGCGGCCGCCGTGATTGGTCTCTTCATCGCAGCGATCGGCAAGTTTCTAATCAATCGCGTTAAGAAAGTGCCTGGCGAGGATGATGACTTTCAATTCACCAGCGTGGAAAAGGTATTCACACCCATGATGATCTTCACTGCTTGTGCGATGGCATTTGCTCATGGATCTAACGATGTCGCTAATGGCATTGGCCCACTAGCAGCAGTCGTTAGTATCGTGCAAGCCGAAGGCGACATCGCGGCGAAGGCGGGTTTGCCCCTCTGGGTCCTCATTGTTGGCGGCATTGGCATTGTGACAGGATTGGCTACCTATGGCTACAAGGTCATGCAAACCATTGGAACAAAGATCACGGAGCTCACACCTTCACGCGGCTACTGTGCCACCATGGCCGCCGCCGTGACGGTGGTCATCGCTTCCAAGCTCAAGCTCCCCGTTTCCACCACCCACATCGCCGTGGGCGCGGTCATGGGAGTTGGGCTTGCTCGTGGCGTGGGAGCGTTAGACCTTCGGGTTCTTCTTAACATTGTCGTATCGTGGATCATCACTCTACCTGCAGGCGGCCTTCTCGCTATTCTGTTCTTCTACATTCTCAAAGCCTGCTTCTAGCTCTTGTAGCGCAACTTTCCAAAGTTGCGTCACGCGGCGCATCACCCAGCCCAAGTCCGCACCTCTTGGCGTTGCTCACCCAACCCTTCAATGCCTAACGTCACCACCTCGCCACCCTTCAGGTAGGTTGGCGGATCCATTCCCATCCCCACGCCTTGAGGCGTCCCCGTGGAGATCACATCCCCTGGCAGAAGCGTCATAAACTGACTCAGCGCAGAAATAACCGTCGGAATACCAAAGATCAGGTCATCCGTGCTACTATCTTGGCGAGTCTCGCCATCCACCTTGAGCCAAAGAGGAAGCTGATGCACATCAGCGATCTCATCCTTAGTCGCAATGAAAGGCCCCAACGGTGCAAAGGTATCGCAACTCTTGCCCTTCACCCATTGCCCACCGCGCTCAATCTGAAACTCGCGCTCGCTGTAATCATTGTGCAACACATAGCCCGCCACGTGATCTAACACCTCCTCTTTCGATACGTAGGAAGCCTTCTGGCCAATCACCACCGCAAGCTCCACTTCCCAATCGGTCTTCACACTGTTCTTAGGAATAGTAAGACCGTCGTTAGGCCCCACGATCGCAGACGTCGCCTTAAAAAACACCACCGGCTCCTTCGGTACATCCATGCCAGACTCTCTGGCATGAGCGGCGTAGTTCAGACCGATACAAATCAACTTACTAGGCCGACACAGCGGTGACCCCAAACGCGTTTCCTCAGAAACCGAAGGCGCACTGTCAGCATTCTCCTCTGCCCAAGCAGCAAGACGCCCCAGCCCATCGCCCCCAAAGAAAGCCTCGTCATAGTCCTGACCAAAGCCGCTAGCATCGATACGTTTCCCGTCAGCCAACTGTAGGCCGGGTTTCTCTTGTCCTAATGCTCCAAAGCGAATGAGTTTCATGATAGTCTTAGATTATTATACTTTGTTAGATCTCTATTTAATGTAGCTTGGGCATCTTGCCCGAGTCGCTGCCCGCAAGGCCGCGCCACCACAAGGATTACCTGTTCGTATCCAGAGATGTCTACTCGCAATTCGCTCTCCACGACAATCGATAGTTGTTAGCGGAGCAAGGTGCACCCTCCGTCAATATCGTAAGCGCTCCCCGTAATAAAGCCTGCTTCATCTGAACAAAGATACACCGCAAGCCCTGCAATCTCTTCCGGTTTCCCCATGCGCCCGATAGGTTGGTATTTCGAAAGTTTGTCAAACATCGCTTCCTCTTCCCCAGGATAGTTCTTCTTAATGAAGCCATCGACAAACGGCGTGTGGACGCGGCCTGGACAAATACAATTACAACGAATCCCGCGCTCCACATAGTCACGCGCCACGGACAAGGTCATGGTCAGGACCGCCCCCTTACTCATCGAGTAAGCAAAGCGCTCCTGAATCCCCAAAGTTGACGCAATCGACGCCATGTTCAAGATCACCCCCTGCCCACGCCCTGTCATCCCATCGATAGCCGCCCGCATGCAATGATAGACCCCTTTCACATTCACACCATAAATCCGATCCATGTCCGCTGACGTCGTGGCCTCAAGATTGCCGACATGAGCAATGCCAGCATTGTTCACCAGCACATCAACCGGACCGCGCTCAGACTGCAACTTCTCGAACACGCCTTTAACCGAGACCTCATCTGCCACATCCACGAGCACCACATGACCCACACCTCCAGCCTCAGCAATGAGCGCCCGAGTCGCCTCCGCAGCCTCCGCATCACGCTCAAGGATCTCCACCACAGCTCCCTCTTCCGCAAAGCGTACGGCAATCGCCTGCCCAATGCCTGAACCCGCCCCCGTGATGGCAGCATGCTTGTTCTCTAGTCGTGGTCCACTCATGAGCGCCTTCGCTACCAAGCGAAGGCGCCCGCGTCAAGACCCCGCCACAACTTCACCACCAATCCACAATCGTCTCGTTGGATGGCCATTCTTGGCCGTCCGCACAACCAGTTCACTCTATCACCAGACCCTATACCTAACCGATCCAATCGACGTCACTGCAGCAGCATACCACACAATTCCAGCACCTCCTCATCCGCTCGACATAGCCCACTTCAGGCGACTGCTCCTTCAACCGCATCAGCTGATCGCGCAATCCCTTCGTCTGCTCCTCACTGCAAACCAGCCGCAGAATCTACTCATCATCAAAACACTGAAACCTCCCATTGTTTAGGATAGCATCATAACTTGGCTGGCGCAGCCTTAGCGGCAAGAATCACTTTTTCAATCTGAGGTACCAGTTCATCCATATCGCTTTCCTCACATATCAGGACGAAAAACGCGCAACCAAAGCGACTGTCTGGTGATGGCACGTAGATATTAAGCATAAGCACCGGAGACTTAATGGAGTGCCCCATTTGTTGATCCACTCCTGAGAGTTCAGCTTGGTTTGGGTTCTTCTCTCGGCAGCTCACCGCGTATTCGGCTGGTGGTAGGTAGCCGAGCAACGAGTGCGCCCGCTCGTGATTGTAGTCATTCCGGAACTCTCTGCCTAGTAATTTTGCCTCCAGCAGTGTCCCGAACAGTACGACGTTCAGGAACTCGTCTCGAAACCTGCTGTTGAAGCTCTCGCTGTAGCAGTTCTGCCATGGGCTCCCCGGCTCGATGAACAACGTTTTAAAGCCCCTAGCCACTACCCAGTCCACCACCGCCTTTGCTATGAACTCGGGGCCGTTGTCGCTACGGATATATTCTAGCACACTCCCGCGTTCCTCGACTGCCTGGTCTAAGATCCTGACTACATCTTGCGCCGTCATATGGAGCTCGACTTCCAGTGCCATGCTTTCCCTCGTGAACTCGTCACAGATCGCCAGCCACTTTTGGCGCTTTCCTCCCTCGGTTTCATCGAAAACGAAGTCGTAGCTCCAGACGTGGTTAGGGCAACTCACCCGCTTGAGCTGGCTACTCTCTGATGTGCTGCCCCGCCTGTGTTTGGGGCGTTTCTTGCGGCGCACTTTCAACCCTTCCTGCCGACCAATTTCTTGAGTCTGGCATTCTCTTTCTCGAGTTCTTTCAGGCGCTTCACGGTGCTCTCTTCGGCCCCTGCGTATCGCTCGTTTGCACCGGTAGAAAGTCTGGGGGCTCACACCGAGTCTCTTGCAGACATCCTCGTTCGCACCTCCGACTAGCTTCTTGGCCATCTCTAGCAGTTTCTTAACAATTTCTTCTGGCTTGTGTCTCTTGTTCTCATCGAGTTCGTTCGTGACTTTCTAGCACTCGCAAACTTTCATAACACGTGGATCAGTTTTTATGGAGCATTCCAATTCTAGCCTGTCCCATAAAATTGGGCCAAGTGGACGCAAATGGATCCCAACAGCGCCTTAGGGGCCATCCAGAGCTCAGCTCTTCCAGCCGATATGAAGCAGAACTTCCTGCAACGCATCGAAGGGACGAATCAGTAGATTCAGCAATTTGATAGAATCCGCTAGTTGGGAGAACTCCTGGATTCAAACTGCTAGCGCACAGGGTAGTCGGCAGAGACGCGGTCATGTGGTAGAGCATCGCTCAACTACTAAACCAAACAATGCCACCTACCTACCGACGTCTCTGCCAAGGAGACCGTGATATCATCCACAGACTGCGTCAACAAGGGCGCAGCCAAACTGAGATTGCAGAGTTCATTGGGTTCAGCCCCAGCGCG
>CALLLI010000469.1 GCA_938082635.1 uncultured Verrucomicrobiales bacterium | reverse complement strand
TGCTAAGAATGAGTCGATTCCGAAAGGAAGAAGAAAGGAGCCTCCATCGCGTTAGCTGCGCAATGGAGGCAGGCCCAGTGACTCCGACGGCACTTGAACCCTTGAGTTCGTTTTGTAGCAAGGAGCACTGGGCCGACTTTCACCTGCAATTCGGAGAGTTGAATGAGCCCCAGAGCTCGCAGATCCAAGTATGAAACACAGATGAAATCCTCAGAAACTTACTACATCGGAATCGATATCAGCAAAGACAAACTCGATGTCTTTACCAGTCATGACAACGAAGTTCAAGTCGTACCTAACGTGACCAAAGACATCAACAAATTGATTAGGCAGCTCGTCAAGCAATCCGGAAAGATACATCTGGCATGCGAAGCGACGGGTGGCTACGAGAAGAAGCTACTCAAAGCCGCGTTCAAAGCAGAATGCCCGATCAGTCTGATCAATGCCCGGCGTGTGCGAGCCTTTGCCGATGCCATGGGGCAACATGCCAAAACAGACCCGATAGACGCGAAGATGATCATCCGTCACGCCGAGGTTCGAAGTCCATCAGAGCTGGTGCCTTCGACTGAAGAGCAAGAGGGATTGCAAGCGCTATGCCGACGGCGGATAAGTCTGACCGCGAAGCTAGCGCAAGAGAAGAACGCATTGGGAAAAGCAGATAACGTTATCGTAACAAGAGACATTCGATCAAGCATCAAAGGCTTAGAGTCCCGAATCGCGAAGATGGAGAAAGAGATAGACGAGATCGTCACGGTTGACGAAGACCTCTCAAACAAGTGGGAACGCATGGAGGAAATCAAAGGCATTGGCTGAGCATCTTCAAATGCGATTCCGTCAGAGCGGCCCGAGATCGGCAAGCTAACAAACAAACAAACAAGCATCGGCCTTGGTGGGAGTAGCCCCCTTCGCAAAGGAAAGTGGCAAGCACCGAGGCAAGCGGATGATCCAAGGAGGACGAGGGCGGGCACGACGAGGGCTCTACATGGGAGCCCTATCGGCAAATCAGCACAACCATGTGTTGTCGGAATTCTACAGACGTCTAAGAGGCAAAGGAAAGAGGCACCATGTGGCAGTGGTAGCAGTGATGCGGAAGTTGGTGTGCCTGATAAACAAGATGTTAGGAGACTCGACGTTTCAGCTGAGCGAAGCAGGACAAACGACCGGTTAGGGAGAAAGCAAAGAAGTGCTAGGATGTTGTCCCTCCCCGGGGCACTATAGGGGCCGCCGGAGGCAACAAGAGAGGAATACGACCACTCTCGAAAAAGAAAGTGCTAGACGACGCGAGCTTCAGCGCTAATAATAAAGTGTTTAGGCGCCTATCGCAACTAAATGGTGGGTCACTTTCTATGGCCGCGAAATATAGTTTCGAATCAGAGTTGCTACAAATGCATGTCGCGGAATATTTGTGCTGATTATCAAAGAGTTACAGCAATTTTGACTGCAAAAAAACTTTGAAAATACCCGATTTTCCTTCGCTAATAAGAAACTTGGGCTAGGCGATTTCTAGACGATAGCGCGGAAGGCTGGAATCAGCCTCTTTCGCATACGCATCGATACCGCCGCGAAGAGTTCTGACCTTGGTAAACCCGTGGCCTTCCAAATAGGCAGCGGCATCCATGGCTCCGTTCTCTCCTAAATGATCATAGACGACGATGGTACGATCCTTCGGCCAGCTCGCCATGATGTCTTGCAGCTTGTCGTGGGAGAAGAGTTCCGCTGAAGTGATCTTGGCGTTCTCATGCTCTTCTCGGGTACGGAGGTCGAGCACGGCTGGCGGATCGCTGTCTTCGAGATGGGTTTTAAGATCGGCTGGTAGGACTTGCCGAGCCACGTCCCGATCATGGCTTTCGATGATATGATCGATGGCTTCGTTTACGGGAATGTTCTCATTTCTCTCACAGACGCCCCCTAGAGTTTCGTCTGGCCGGAAGCCACAAGAGGCACAGCCTCCAATATGATACTTGGCAAACAGAGCGCGCTGGGCACCTGGATAGTGGACGAGTAGGTCGGCCATCGAGGTGTCGGCAGTGATGGGGGGGGACTGGCTCATGACGGAAACTCCAGCGGTTAGCGCCTTGTCGCAAGCAGTTGCTTCTCTCTCAGGCTAGCCTTAAACTGGCGGTTCCATGGCCACGGAATCTGAAACTGATGTGAAGATCCATTTCCTGCCGAACCTCATGACGGCAGGAAACTTGTTCTGTGGTTTCATCGCCGTGCTGTTCATCTCTAAAGGGCGTGCCCTTGGTGGCATGGACAAGTTGGCGGAGACCTCCCAGCTCTACACAAACGCGATTCTCCTCATCTTCGGTGCCTGCGTGTTCGACCTTCTCGATGGGCGAGTGGCACGCATCAGTGGTCAGGAATCTGACTTCGGGCGGGAATTCGACTCCTTGGCGGATGTGGTGTCCTTCGGCATGGCGCCGGCGCTGCTTCTCATGGACATCGTGCTCTTTGAGCTGACAGACACGTTAGGGCAGATTTTAGCGTTCGTTTATCTGCTCTGCGGCACGATGCGACTGGCAAGATTCAATTGCGTCGCTGCTATTCGCAATCAGGGAACTTCCAAGGACTTTAATGGCGTGCCCATTCCTGCCGCCGCTGGATTCATTTCTTCTGTGACTCTGGCGATGCTCTACCTTGGCCAAGATCACCCTGAGATTCTCAGCAAGATCAAGTTTCTCTTGGTTGTGTTGATGTTGTTAGTGAGCTTTCTGATGTTCAGCAACATCAAGTACCCGAGCTTCAAGGATCTGAAGATCGGCAAGCAACGGCCGGTTCCTTCGGTGTTGGTAGCTATTCTCCTTGTGGTATTTACCGTACGTTACTACGAGTGGATGCCAGCCGTCGTCTTCACGCTTTACCTTGTGTATGGGCTCGTGCGGCCATCCATCTCAAAGCGATGGCGACGCGAGATTGAGATCCTCGATGACGAAGACGACGAAGAGAAGCCTGCTGATTCAGTGGATGCTTAGGCGAAGTCGCCCTTGCTCTGCTTAACCTGTCCCTGCTAGGTTGGGCTCGCCTCAATGATGCTGTTACGTCGCCTCGCTTTCGCTTTCCTTTTATCTGCCTTTGCTGGTCTCGCTCAAGAGGCTGAGGAGCCAGTGAAGGAATCGCCGAGGGCGAGTATGTGGGATTTCGTCACCCAAGCCAAAGAACACGGTCTTGAACTAAACACCACTCCAGACACGCACTGGAACGTCGACGAAGGGGAATTGGACACCCTGATCACCCTCGATGGCGGTGCCAACATCAAACACCAGGGCGTCGACCTATACGCTGATAGCCTCAAAGTGTCCGTGGCGACTCAGGATGTGCATCTATCGGGCAACGTTAGGATTTATCGTGGTGAACTTGTCTTCAAAGGCGACTCCGCCATTTATAACTACGGCGATGGCCGCGTGACGGCGAATAACCTGCGTAGCGGCCAAGATCCCATCCTCTTTCGCGCGGGTGCTTTTCGCAGCAAGTTTGATCTGGAAGCCAAGACCGTTGATTTCTTCGAGGCGGACACCACGCTCGTCACCACACATGACTTAGAAAAGCCTAACTACCGGATTGAGGCTGGTCGGGTAAAGATTCTCCCGCCGCCAGACAATCGCATCGAGATGCACGATGTGAGGATCTTCATTGGCGATCGCCAGGTTTTCTGGTTTCCCTACCTTGCCAAGTCCGTGGATGAAGAAATCGGCTGGTACTTTCGTCCGGGCTTTGATAGCAATTGGGGCGCTTACCTGCTCAGCGAGTATGGCTTCCGTTGGGAAGATCACACCTTGGTGAAAGTGCAAGCTGATGTGCGCTCGCGGCGCGGACTCGCCGGGGGTGTCGAACTCTACTCACAGAAGTTTAAGGACAACGACAACATCGGACGTTTCAAAGCCTACTACGCGAACGATCTAAATCCTAACGTTTCGCGCACCACAGAGAGTCGTTCTTCGGTCAATGAAGATCGCTACCGTTTCAGTCTGCAGCATCGTGTGTATGTGCCAGGCCCTGAGGAAAGCGATCTCTACGTCGACATCGATGTGAACCTGCTTTCAGACGAGTTTGTCTACGAGGACTTCTTTCCCTCAGAGTTTAAGACGGATCCTAGTCCCGAGAACATGATTAACATCGTGAAGACGGACCCGCGCGGCACGCTTAGCACGATGGCGCGGTTCAACGGGAATGATTTCTTCCGCTCAGATGAACGTCTGCCCGAAATCGCCTTGGATATCACGCGACAGTCTGTCTTTGATTCCGACTTGTTCTACGAAGGCTCCACGACGATTGGTGCTTACCGGGAACCTCTCTCCACACGAGAGCGTGACTTTCTGCGAGGGGACGGCGGCAGCCTTGAGGAGTTCTTTGGCGTGCCTGAATCCGCCATTGATCCCTCGGAGCTGAACAGCCTACTCAATGACCTTGAAGCCCAAGTCGATGGCTATAGCTTCAAACGCTTCGACACGTTTCACCAGCTTTCCCTGCCTCTAGTGAATGAGCGAGGGTTCTCCCTCGTCCCACGCGTTGGTGCTCGCTACACGAACTACTTCGACATTGATTCGGGAAACCCTGACATTGATTCTGCCGAGAGCCGCACACTTCTACACGCAGGCATTGAGGGCGCTTTCAAATTCTCGCGGGAATACCCTGACATTCGCTCGGATCGCTGGGGTCTCAATGAAGTGCGGCACATCGTGCAACCGTATTTCAACTACTCCTTCCTAGCAGGCAATGACCTCAGTGGCGATGTCCCACGCATTGACCGTCTCACGCCGAGTACCCAATTGCGGCCCATTGATATTTCCAAATACACCGCCACGGATGATCTCAGCCCCTGGAATGTCCTCCGCCTCGGTGTGCGTAACGTGATTCAGACGAAGCGGGATGGTCAGACGCACAACTGGCTTCAATTGAATACCTATGTGGACACTTTCTTAGAGGATCCCGAAGCGAGCCGGACGCATTCCAACCTCTTCAATGAGCTTCTCTGGCATCCCTTGCCTTGGCTGAAACTTGAGATGGACTCGCAGCTGCCCGTCTTTGCCGATGACCAAGACTTTGTCGAAGTGAACACTCGCATGCGCTTCATGCCGACGAAGAATACGGAGTTCATTCTCAGTCATCGTTTCCTCAGCGATCATCCATTCTTTGGAGACAGCAATCTTCTGAACTTCCGGTTCTACACTCGGATCAATGAGAACTGGGGCTTAGGCGCCTATCATCGATACGAACTCGATGACAACACGCTCGAACTCCAGCAGTACAGCATCCACCGAGATCTCGGAAGTTGGACCGCTGCCTTAGGCGGCCTCGCCCGAGACAACCGCGGTCAGAAAGAGTATGGACTCGTCTTTGCGCTCTCCTTGAATGACCTGCCGCGTGTCCGTTTGCCACTGAGCATCGATCCGAATCCTTCTGGACGTTAGTTAGAGCGCACCGCTTGGCGATTGACGTGTGCGAGAATGCTCCCAACTTGGGCGTCTTATGAGAATACTAGTTACGGGTGGTGCAGGATTTCTAGGAAGCCATCTATGTGATCGGCTCCTGAATGAAGGCCATGAAGTCCTCTGCTTGGACAACTACTTCACAGGGCGCAAGACGAACGTCGCTCACCTTGTAGGCCACCCGAACTTCGAAATGCAGCGGCATGACGTCATTGATCCGTTCAAGGCCGAGGTGGATCAGATCTACAACTTGGCTTGTCCGGCGTCGCCGGTGCACTATCAGCATAACCCGATCAAGACGATCAAGACCTCGATCATGGGAGCCATGAACTGTCTCGGACTGGCGAAGCGAACAGGTGCCAGAGTCTTCCAAGCCTCCACCTCTGAAGTCTATGGTGACCCCAACGTTCACCCGCAACCAGAAAGCTACTGGGGCCATGTGAACCCCATTGGCATCCGTTCCTGCTATGATGAAGGCAAGCGCTGTGCGGAGGCGCTCTTCATGGACTACCATCGCCAACACGATGTCGATGTCCGAATCGCACGCATCTTCAACACCTATGGCCCGCGCATGTGTGAGGATGACGGGCGCGTCGTTTCCAACTTCATCGTCCAAGCCCTTCGAGGTCAAGACCTCACCGTCTACGGCGAGGGGCAGCAGACACGCTCCTTCTGTTATTGTGAGGATCTCATCGATTGCTTTGTTCGTCTCATGAACCACGACAGCCTCATGACCCCGGTAAACATCGGCAACCCAGTCGAGTTCACCATCCTCGAATTAGCGGAGAAAGTCATCGCGCAGACAGGCAGCAAGTCCAAAATCATCCACAAAGACTTGCCCCAAGACGACCCGCAACAACGCAAGCCTGACATAACAATCGCGAAACGAGAGCTAGCCTGGGAGCCAAAGGTATCCCTAGAACAAGGCCTCAAGCCCACGATCGCCTACTTCGAACAAGCCATCGCAGAAACCTGCGAAGCCTCGTGAAACCATTCTTCTTCATCGTTCTCTACCTCATTGGTTGTGGGGCACCAGGACATGCGCAAGAAAGCGTTTCTTTGCTAGAAAAGCGTAAAGGGCACGTGACCAAGCTAATCAAAGAACTCCGGGCGAAAGGTGCGCTTCCCCAGCCGACCGATGAAATCTTCGAGCTTGTCCAGTACCCAACGAAGATTGGAAAGATAGCTGCGTATCTCAGCAAGCTTGAAGACTCAAACAAGAAGCATCCAGCTATCATTTGGATCACTGGTGGCTTTCCGTCAGGTGGCGGTGGCTCATCGCTTTGGGAGTCTACCCGCACCGAAAACGAACAGTCCGCCAGAATCTATCGGCTGAGTGGGATCGTCATGATGTTTCCCTCGCTCCGCGCGAGGTGCCTTAGATAATCCCGGTCATCAAGAGCAATTCTACGGTGAAGTGGACGCTGTTCTCAGCGCCTACAACTATGTTAGAAAACTCAAACATGTCGACCCAAAGCGGGTCTATCTAGGAGGGCATAGCACTGGCGGCACCTTGGCGCTGTTCTCTGCGGCCTCTTCTGATAAGTTTGCCGGAATCTTGTCGCTGGGACCTACCGCAGCCGATTACGGGAAGGACCGCTCTCCCTACGAGTGGACAGATGAAGAACGGTCGCTCCGACACCCGATCGAACATGTTAGCTCGATCAAGACGCCCACCTAAATCCTTGAGGGTGATCAGGGAAACAGTGATAGCCTAGAGAAATCAAAGAAGGTGAATAGCAATCATCACATTCTGCTTTTGAGTTGGTGCGCTTGAGGGCGCCGTTGAAGGGATCGGAGAGGGGAGAAAGGGGGTTGCGGGGGGAAGAGGGGTCGAATCTGAGCTGAAATTCTGATAAGCGGGAACTGTGATCCGGAGAATCAGGTGGAAAAGCTGACAGCTACATTCAAAACTATGCCAATCCGAACTCAGTGAGCCAAGGCCCCTTTCTCAATCCGGCGACGATGAGCCAGTTTCACCAACTAGCTTATGATACGGACGCCGGTGGTGTGCAAATTAATAGCAGTATCACGAACCATTGTTTCG
>CALLLI010000468.1 GCA_938082635.1 uncultured Verrucomicrobiales bacterium | reverse complement strand
ACTGGAAGCATGGCGAGCGCGGCATGATCCCTTCGAGATGAAGGCATGGATCGAGTCAAAGTTGAAGCAAATCTGGGACCTCGACAGGCAGCTGAGCGTGGACGAAGATAGCGATGAAACGGAGAAAGAGGAACGAGCTGCCGCTGCGGTTCTGAAGAGCAATCTCCGCTCCGCTCCGATAGCTCATCAGAACCGCAAACACCCCTCTAGAAAAACCAGTAAATCCAACCCAAACCAAGACGCCAGGAAAGCCCCAGAAACTGCCTAGTTTTCACCTGCTACGGTGTCCTCTTTCAATGATTCAACAGGTCTAGCCTCTCGGATCGAACGAAATACGATAGTCAGCATCCGAACGACTGAGCGACTGGATAATCCCCAAGCCGTCGTTCGCACTCCAGCCGTTCTCCGTCTGAATCGGCATCGGAATGAGATTGAGAATAGCTCCGGCCACCGCCGCCACAGAGAACGACTGCATGAACAAGATGCCCAGGTCATTTGTCCGCGTGAACATCGTGGTGAAACCCACGATTGAAGCCATAACGAACGCGAGCACAATCTCAATACCTGGGCCTGCGGCGTAGATCAGAGCGTCTTTGAATCTTGGAGCAACCAGATCCTTCTTGTACGGCTCCACAAATCCAGAAATCGGAAAAGCCCGAAACTCAACGGGAGTGCCGCGAACCTGAAACTGGAAAACAGGCTTACCGAATCCCACGACAATGCGGTGCACACCCCAACCGACGATCCAGGCCATGAGAGCATGCCCAAACTCGTGGATGGCCACGAGGACCATCCACGAAATGAGCAAGAAAGGCACTGACAGTTTCCGAGAGCTCGGATTCTCCACAAACGCAGCGACGAACAGCCCCAAGACCAGCAGCATGAAGACCCAATAGATAAGACGCTCAGAGCGTCCCTCGGGATCCCGTTGAAATGAGTCGTCAGATGGCACCCTCATACTCTCCAGAGTATTCCTAATACTGCAAGCTCTCGGAACAGCAGCGCTTGTACTTCAGACCACTTCCACAAAGACACGGCGCATTCCTCGCCACCTCCGATCGAGCCAGCTTCGGAAAGACCACCTCTGGACGTTCTTCTGGAGGCCGCAGTGCACAGACATGCGAGATCGACGCCTCACAGATCTCTTTCTCCAATTACGCGAAACGGTCCACCGAACGTCTCCGATACTCCATCAGCGGATCGCGCTGGGCAAAGCGCTCTAAGCTAACATCTTCCCGAAGATCCTCCAGCCACTCCAGATGGGCAGACCATCGCGTATCGAGCACACGCAACATCACCTGTCTCTCGATGCTCTGGCGAAGCCCAGGATCCACGGAGGACCAACGTTCCAGATAGCGTTCCCAAGCCTCAATGGCAGCTTCGCCGTCCTTACATTGATCGATCAAATCAGCCATCAGATCGGCGCAAGGAAGCTGTATAAGATCCCGTCGCCATTCATAGACCGACGTCCTCTACGCATGCAGGATGTCATCATACTTCAAAAGATTTCGCCGTTCTTCCGAATGCGCCTGTTCCAGCTGACCCTGTGCCCGTGCGATCGTCCGACTCAGCGTGCCGTGCTCAAGGACCTCCCCTTCTTGGTGTCCCATTCGCTGCAGCCATGCCATCAACCGATCCGAATGGCCAAAGCGCTTGAACAATGCATCCTCAAGACTAACAAAGAACCTCGTCGCTCCGGCATCGCCTTGCCGAGCGCTACGACCTCGCAATTGCAGATCAACTCGGCTCGACTGATGCCGTTCCGTTCCGATCACGTAGAGCCCACCAAGTTCAGCCACACCTTCAGCCAAACGAATGTCTGTGCCCCTCCCCGCCATATTCGTAGAGACGGTGACAGCTCCCGGTTGCCCTGCATTGGCAATGATCTCTGCATCCTCTGCCGACCGCCTTGCGTTGAGCACGCTGTGAGGGATACCTTCGCGGCGAAGTCGGCGGCTCAGCACCTCCGAAATGTCCACATGAGCCGTTCCCACAAGGACAGGCTGCTTGCCAGCATGAGCCTCTTGGATCTCCCGGACCACCGCCGCAATCTTCTCACGATGCGTGAGATAGACTCGATCCTCCGCGTCTATCCGCTGGCACGGCTTATTCGAAGGAATGACCGCGACGTTGAGCCCAAAGACCTCGTTGAACTCCGTCTCCTCAGGCAAAGCCGTGCCCGTCATCCCAGCAAGCAGCGGATACAGTCTGAAGTAGTTCTGTAAGGTGATGGTGGCCAAGGTCGCATTCTCAGGCTGCACCTTCACACCCTCTTTCGCCTCCATCGCTTGATGAAGCCCATCGCTCCAACGCCGACCAGCCATGGGCCGTCCTTGCTCGGAATCAATGATCTCCACCTCCCCGCCTACGACCTGATAGTCCTGATAGTCCTGATCACGCTCGTAAAGCGTGTAGGCCCGCAGCAACTGATTAACGGCATGAATCCTCGCCGCTCTGTCAGAGAGATCAGCCCCCACCTCTTGCTCGCTCGCCTCCCAGGGCGGCAAGACAAACGCTTCCGGATCATTCGGGGAGAGATACCGACAACCGCGCTCGGACAGATCCACCTGACGCCGCGCCACGCTCTGACTGAAATGCAGCTCCTCTCTCAAAGCAGCCAACTCAGACCGCTTATGATCAAGGAGCATGCCCACATGCGTCCTTTCTAACATCCGCATTAAGACTGGATCTTCGACCAATTTGCGCAGCCCTGGATGCTTCGGCATGGCCAACTGCACTTGAAGGAGAAGCAACGCCGCTTCCCGGTCTTCACCCGCACCTAGCAAGAGCCTAGCTTCCTCAAGGCGCCGGACGCAGTCCTTGCGCTGTGCTTCGACCAATCGTCTCACGCCCGAAGCCATCTCCACATACGACGCACTGCGATCATACGTGGCCGGTCCCGAGATGATCAGCGGCGTTCTTGCCTCATCAATGAGCACCGAATCGATCTCATCGATTAGCGCAAAGAACGGCGCTCGCTGCACCTGTTGGTCCGCCGTCTGCGTCACACAATGATCACGCAAGTAGTCGAAGCTAAACTCACTCGCCGTCCCATACGTGATGTCTGCCTGATACGCCACTTGCCGACTATCAAAGCCGCCATCGCTTTGCAAACAGCCCACTGTCAGGCCTAACAATCCATGGAGGTGCCCCATCCATTCCGCGTCTCGCTTCGCGAGGTAGTCGTTCACGGTCGCGACGTGAATTCCTGCACCCGCCAGAGCAATGACATAGGCCGGCAACGTCGCGGTGAGGGTCTTTCCTTCACCCGTTCCCATCTCGGCAATAGAGCCTTCCTGCATCGCTTGACCACCGATCAGCTGGACATCGTGGAACACCATGTCCCACACCCGCAGCTCCCCAAGCTGACTGAGCGAGCGCCCCACCAGCCGTCGGGACGCCTGCAGAACGAGCGCAAACGCCTCAGGAGCGAGCTGGGCAAGCCGCTTCCGCAGCGCCTGCGGATCGTCGAAGGTCGCAAGGTCGGCCTGCCAGCGCTGCGTCTGCTCGGCGAACTCGTGTTCTTCGAGCGATTCAAAGCGCTTCTCCAAAGCGTGCGTTTGTTTGAGGGCAGACCGCCACTTCCGAAGACGACGATCGTTGCGTGAATGAAACAGATGAGATGGAATTGAAGATAAAATCATGTTAATTCGTAAGTTTTGTGAAACAGTTAGATGACAGTACGCGGGTGTGCGTGAACCAACTCGAATCGGCAAAGCACGGATGAAGCAGCAAGGCTAGGAGCCTGTCAGATTGTGAGAATGCGGTCGACGCAATCAAGCTTACCGAGTCACCAGTCAGAGCAAAGGCACGGCTCTATAAAAACAGAGCCATCAGCCTAACGTTAAGAAATAACGAAACGTTAGACGAAACGTGACGGATAGCCACTTCGTTGCGGCGCATACAGACTAGCGCCTCGCAAGCAAGGATAGGACGCATGCGCGCCATCAACGAGAATCAAAGCCTCGTAATTCGCCCCGCCCTCCACGATGACAATCGGCTCATCTTGAGCCGTCTGTGGATCAGGGGAACCTCCCCCATAAAACCCAACAGAAGAAGAGGCAGCCTTCGCTGACTTCAACACTAGCTTCCCCGAACCATTCGACGCGGACTGCCAATCAGCGCCAAGGACGCTAATGAGCAATGCGGAAACAGCTGTAAGGAAACGGATCATCGTTAGGTCTAAAGATACCTCAACGCAAGCCCCATGCAACTGAAACGGATTCGTTTGCGGCATCGCCAATCAAGGAACCGCGCTTTCCAAGTGCCGCACATCCTCCACAAAGACGGCCAATAATGGCCATCCTACATTTCGCCCTCAAGGAACGGCGCTTTCCAAGCGCCGAAACGTCCAACAACACCAACGACAAACCTCCGGAGCAACGAGACTCGGCGCACTTTTACAAAAATCTAGCCATCCAGGATGGACACCCTAAATTTCAGCCATCGTGACAGAAGGTCTCCCCTCAGAACACACCGCCTTCGTCCGCTACGAGATCATTGACGAGATCGCGCGGGGCGGAATGGCTGTCGTGTATCGCGTTCGGAATGTGGATCTGGACCGCATCCTCGCCATGAAGCGCTTGACTTAGCCCAAGTTTCTTATTACCGGCGTGGCACCCCTATAAAACCAGGGCCTGCGTCGCGAAGGCACTACAAAGTCGTCGCTCCTTTCAGTTCCGACTTCACCGCTGGGCAGGCCCCTTTCCAATCGGTCCCGAGTATCTGGT
>CALLLI010000467.1 GCA_938082635.1 uncultured Verrucomicrobiales bacterium | reverse complement strand
AAAGAATCATGTAGTGTGAAAATTGACGAATCTTCCGCTAAAATTATGCATATGTTAGTTTTGCGTCTTCCCAATGGAGATTTAGCTGCTGCGGCGGCGGATGCTCGAAGTGCTTGTCCTACGATTTCCTTTATAAATTCCACACCGCTTGAATTGAGGCGTTCATCGATGGACCGTTTGGAAACAGTGCCGCCCGATTTCGGGAGAATACCTGCCTCAATCGCTAAGGCACGCACCGAGCAATCACCCATAGCGACAGAAACCAGAAGAGATTTGACGAAGGAGACCGGGGAGATGGCCCTGGCTTTGCGCTTGAGCCAGCCAGTCTTCTTGGCGATGGAAACGATGAGAGAGGGTGTGGCGAAAGCAGAAGAGTTATGAATTTGCACCCAGAACGGAATGCGCAACTCTGTTAGGTGCAGCGAGTGCATGATCATAATGTATTTGCTTTCAGAAAGTTACACTGTTTCCGCCTCTCCTTAACCTGACGCCTATGGGCTGAAGCCTCTGAAGCGTGCGCTCTCGCGCGTGATCGTTAATGAAAATCTTTCCATCTCAAAAATTCTTGAAGATGGTATTAATTGTAATAAAACTAATATTATCGGGTCTTCAGCAGAATCTGTGGGTGAACTTCCGGATTTGCTCCGGGAACGTTGGACGCCGGGTCCCGCTGCCCCTGGACCCCAAAACTGCTGAAACGAGTTGTTTCATGGGCTGAGCCCTACAAGAGGCAGCCCCGGCGCAAGCGTTGTCCTCGCAAATCAGAGGTTTGGATGAGCGGCTTGCTTGTTGCCACAATCTTGACGGCTGTCTCGATCGGACATAACTCGTTGCTGGTCGGCTTTCCAAGTGGTTCGCGCCGTTTAGTCAACTACAGATTCTGCTGAAGAGGCATATTATCAAACAGTTTCGTTCGGATGTACGTTAGAATCCTGTCATTCAGATCTGAAAAGCCGGAAAATCACAGTAGAAATCAGTGCCCTTGAGTCTCATCGGACCGCTCTCTCGCAGGTCTTAAATGTATCCTCAATTCTGCTCCCCGGACATGCAGGGGGGGGCACTGCAAATTGCTCTTCCTACTCAATGATCAAACTGTCCTCGTCGATACGGGGCGTCTGACCGCCTCGAAGCACCGAGTTTCCATGGAAGAGGTTTCGCTGATCAACGGGTAGCGGATTGAGCCAATCTTCCTCCTTGATCTGTCCACTTTGGCCGTAGCAGGCGAGGGCGTTGTGATAACAGACCTGTTCAATATCGGCCTTGGTGATCCCGCGCTCATGCATGAGTCGGAACGTCTTAGACACGGCTAGCGGATCGGACACGCCCCAATCGGCTGCGGAATCGATGAAGATCTTCTCGGAACCATATTCACGCACGATTTCAACCATGCGCTCGTTTCCCATTTTTGTGTTCGGGTAGAGGGTGAACGCGGCCCAGTATCCGCGGTCTAGGACTTCTTGCACCGTTTCTTCGTTGTTATGATCGATGGCGACTTTGGCAGGATCCACGCCGTGCTCTTCTAACACATCCATCGTACGTGACGTGCCGTGCTTCTTATCGCGATGCGGTGTGTGGATCATGATGACCATGTCGAACTCCTTTGCCAGCTCGATCTGTTTGCGCAGGTAGCGGTCTTCGAGTTCGGTCTGATCGTCGTAACCAATCTCACCCAAGGCAACGACGCCTTCCTTCTGCAAATAGAGCGGAAGGATTTCCATGACGGCTTCCGCGAGTTCTTCATTGTTCGCTTCTTTCGAGTTCAGGCCCACGGTGCAATAGTGGCGAATGCCAAACTGAGAGGCTCGGAAACGCTCAAAGCCTACCAAGCTCGAAAGGTAATCCATGTAGGCCCCGACAGTGGTGCGAGGTTGGCCTAACCAGAAAGCGGGTTCAATTAATGCGACGACACCAGACGCGGCCATGCGCTCATAGTCGTCGGTCGTCCGTGCGCTCATGTGCACATGCGGATCGATGAGTTTGATCGGGTCGTTGGAATTGCTGGGGTCTTCAGACATGGTTCAAAAGTCGATGACGTTTCTCTAGCAAGGCGCCAAGGATTGGTGAATTTCTTCCCAGGAAAGTGCCTCTCCCTCTTCTGGTTCAGGGAATTTCGCCGCCCCGAGAGCAAGACGTGCCGCTGCTTTGGAAAGACGGTTCTCGGAGGCCAATGCGCGGTTCACATCTTCCAGACGAGCCTCGTTGAGAAATGGGCCCATGCAGCGCCACAGTTCGGGATTCACCTCACGACCCGCAGCCCAGCGCTCATGAGCATAGTCAATCAAGGTTGCTGCGAGAGCCTCATTCGCCCGTGCGTCTAGACCTTGGATGGGGTGCAGGCTACTGCCGATGAAGAGCGCCTTCAGTACCATTTGGTTCCAGGCGGCTTGATCGAAGTAACGCTTAGGAAAGGGATTTCTGTGCGCTACGGCTTCGAAGACGGGGACGACATTCGAGCGCAAGCCCTCTGCTGCTCGTTTCGCGAGTGATGCAGGGTTTGGGTAAAGTGGCAGCGCTTGGTAAAGCGTGACCAGTTCTCCCACATCGCCCGTGGCGCAGAGCTTCTCTAGTCGGCCGATAAACGATGCTTCCGGGCCAGCTAAGAGCAGCGCAATGCGCGCTGCTTGATCGACTGTCCAATTGCTAGGATCCCAGCCGGTGCAAGCGGCTCCTTCATCCTCTGTTGGAATGAGATCCGCCTTGCCTAACTTTCTGGGAACGAGCGCAAAGGCAATATAGAAGTCGCGATCACAAGACAGGCTTGCGCGTTTCTCATCATACCATGCCTGAGCTTCGGTAGAGAGACGTGATGTTAGCCATGACTCTAGCAGAGACAGGGCGCTTGCGGATTCGGTAGCCAAGAGCTGCTATTCAGATTTTTTTGTAAAGAGCTTGAGGTATTCTGTGAGCCCTTCTTTCTCGAGGTCCTTCTTCGGAACGAAACGCAATGAAGCCCCATTGATACAATAGCGGAGGCCCGTTGGCTTGGGGCCATCAGGAAACACGTGGCCAAGATGAGAGTCGGCTGTCTTTGAACGGACTTCCGTGCGGGTGGAGAATAAACTGCGGTCGACCTTTTCCACAACCTCCTCCTTGTGAATGGGGGCCCAGAAGCTTGGCCAACCGGAACCTGAATCAAACTTCTCCGTTGAAGAGAAAAGAGGCTCATTGGAAACGATGTCCACATAGATGCCTTCCTCTTTGCTGTTGTGGCGTAGGTCGGTGAACGCACGTTCGGTGCCTTCGTGCTGGGTAACCTTATACTGAAGCGGGTCTAACTTTTCTTTGAGTTCTTTGTCAGACAATGGCTTGAAGTCACTGTCCTTCTGCTTGATCTTGAGAGGCGTTGCGGAGTCCATACGTTTTGAAGTGGTTGCCTTGCCACTGCTCTTCATGGCAGCGGCTTCGTCATCTGCGCAGGCGATCGGAAGAGCCGCCATCGCAGTGAGGCTCACGAGAAGGAGAGGTTTAGAAAGGGGCTTCATACCCGTTATCATAGGGATGGTTCCGTTGGCTGCAAGTCTCTCTAGCGTCGTGTCCGGTTGCGTTCTTGCTTCAGAAACTGAGGAATAACATGGTCTGTGATCCATCCGCGTGCGGCCTCTAAACCTTCAGATTCGTAGAGCATTCCTATCCTGGCTTCGACCTTCGTTGGGTTGCCAAGCGTGTTCAGAAAGGCGTTTGAGGTGAGATTCTCGAACTTGGCTGAGGAAACCCGACCGTCCTGCTGCAGGAGCCATTCACGGACACACAGGGCGAGTGCTGCATCGCCGATCCAGGCTTTCGCTTGGAGAAGTTTGGGATCATCAGGCAGGTTCATGATTCTGAACGAAGGTGGAGAAAGCCGTCATCATCGAGAGTGCCTTCGTCAGGGACGAGGGCTCCGGGCAAGAGTCGTCCTGAGGCTCCTGTTAGGTAGCCCGTCTGCAGGACGTCCTCGGATGGAGGGTGGGGGATACTGAGACTGACGATGAGACCACTTTCTTGCGATACCCAACTGTGGCAGACAATCGCCTCTAATCCGTTGAAGGGGCCCTTCTCCTGAGGTTGGTCAAACGTGACGATGAGTCGAGTTTGATTGCTATCGAGTTTGATTGCTTCCTGACAGAATGATAGTCCGGTAGCATCCGTGATGATGGCCGTGACGCCTTCTTTGTTGATCAAGGCTTCGGGACTAGCCGGATGAGAGCCCATGGTGTGGACCACGAAACGCACCCTTTGCAAGAGTGGTAGCCAGAGCCCGAAGATTTGTCCGGTGACTTGATGATTCGGATAGAGATTGAGAAGAACGTCGTTTGCCTGGAAGGCATTCACATCACTGATCTGTGCGACCTGTGAAAGAACCTGGGCGTGGCTCAGAAAGTGATAGTTTCCCTGATCGTTAAGAATGCCCAGGGCAGGTGAGTCAGATTTCTGGGTGAGACCACGTTTGAGAAGCCACCGCGGGCTGAGAAAGACGCGGAGCCGTGCCTGGAGTCGCGCCAGTCCATCGACAGCGCGCAATTCCTTTGTCAGGGAGAGCACTTGTTTGGGCCAGGGAAGGTCTGAGAGACCTTCATGAATGGCTTTTGTCGTGATGACGGTGGAGATGTTCGCTTCCTTCAAGGCCTTTGCTAGACTGAATTGATCCGCAGCTTGCAGCGGCAAGTTTACCACCGTCTTGCCTGCGAGGATGAGTCCTAGATGAGCTAAGACGCTTGGGCTACTCGGCGGCAGCGCGATGCTTACTCGATCTTCGGCGATGCTTTCTCTCCAACGTTCGGCCAGTTGTAGGCTCGAGGCGAGTACCATGCGGCGGGTAAATCGCGTAGGGCGTAATTCAGATCGATCCACCAGGCAGACCTGCTTTCCGCCGCTTTTGAGCGCGTCGATACTAGCGTGCGCAAGGGTAGTCTGTTTGCTGTAGGCCTCTTGGCGAAGCGTGATCAGGGCATCCCGAACGGCATCACGATTTGCCTCTGCCGTGGCCATGGGGGGGCCGAAATGCACCGTGGCGGGATAGGGAAACTTTCGGGGGCGCTTGAAGAAGAACTTGTTACCGGAGAACGAGAAGATAGATCCCCACATGCCATCGATGGCTACGGGAATCACAGGAGCATCCTTCGCGTGTCTAGCGATGAGTTCAAAGCCTTTCTGAAACTCGTTGAGGTAACCCGTGCGCGATAGCGTTCCTTCGGGAAAGAGGCAAACGAGAGCTCCCTCATTGACCGCATCAGCGGTTGCCTTGATTGCCTGTCTAGCGCTCTTCGAAGAAATGGGCACGACCCCAAAGAGTCGCAGTCCCCAGCCGATGATGCCTTGTTTGAAGAACCCGTCATAAGCTACGAAGCGGACGTCGCGTGGACTCGCCGCACCGATGAGGAAGCCATCGATCCAGGTGATGTGATTAGCTAGGAGAATCGCGCCTCCTTTCTCTGGTAGATTGGATTCGCCAAGGATCTTCAGTCTGTAGAAGAATCGCATGAAGATCTTCAGCAAGATCCTCACAAAGTGCGATGGCAGCAGTCGGAAACAGAAGAAGGCGGTGATGAGGCAAGTGACGAACAGCATCCAAAGTTGGCCGCGGCTTGAAAGGTCTGCGTATTCCTCGAGAGCATACTGAACCACATTGGCGAGAATGGCTGCCGCTGAGTTGATGAGATTGCTAGCTGAGAGAACGCGTCCCCGGCGTGCTGGATCGGCCTTGTCTAGCAAGAAGGCATTCTGCGGCACGAGGAACATGGCGGACGTACCACCTAACAAGGCCAAGGCTGCGTAGAACCAACCGCCCAGAGGTAACGTTGCGGCCAGAGCGATGCTGAAGGCCATGCCGATCACGCCGAGCGGTACCAGTCCCAGTTCTAACCGATTCGACGAGATCATGGCGACAAAGACGCTCCCTAAGGCAATGCCTACACCAGTCGCCGCCAAGCAATAGGAAGCCACCGCAGCCGCGGTGGCACCGTCTGTAGGATGGGTTTCCTGGGCGATTTGAGTGAAGACGGCGATGGCGAAGGCCCCTGAGAACCAGAAGAAAGCGATGCCGATCGAGGACAGCCACACCGGGCGAGAGCGGTAGATCTCCCCAAGGTCGGCGAAGTGACGAAAGAAGATTCCAACGCTGAGTTTCTCCTCCGCGTGGGCAGGCGTGGGCTGGATCTTGCGCACCATGATGAGTGCAGTGAAGGCCATGATGAGAATAAGCCCGATAGGCACCAGTCCAGCCATCCAGATATCGGGGATGTATTCAGAAGCCTTCTTGAAACCCGCTCCACCTACGGGCGATCCAAAGATAATGGCGACAATCGTGAGCATCTGCATCCATCCCGATACGACCGCCAGCTTCTTACTTCCCACCAGCTCCTTCATGATGCCAAGCTTTGCTGGGCCGAAGAAAGCGGATTGGATTGCGAGGACAAAGAACCCTGCCGTGGCTAACCAAATGCTTCGGCTTAGCATCGCGCCGATGATGACGACAATGATCGCTATCTGAGCCCAGAGGCAGGCTTGAATGACGGTGCGCTTGGAGAAGCGGTCCGATGTCCATCCTGCGATGGGTGCAAAGATGACAAAGGGCAAGGAGATGAGGATGCCGATCGCATTCTTGTAAGCGGTATCAATCGCGACAGCCTTGCCATTGACCATCAGGGTCTGGCCTGACAAGACGATCAGGGCGATGCCTAACAACGTGAACCGAACCACATTGTCGTTGAACGCATTCTGCGTTTGCACGGTCATGACCGCGCGCAAAGATCGCCAAGCCTGTGGGCTTGGTTCGCCAGAAGAGGAAGTGCTAGGCATGATCTATTCTAACAAGCGAGCGGCGTCCTTAGCGAAGTAGGTCAGTGTCATGTCAGCTCCAGCACGTTTGATTGCTGTGAGCGTTTCTAGAACGATCTTCTCTTCATCCAGCCAGCCAGCAGCAGCCGCTGATTTGACCATCAGATACTCGCCACTCACTTGATAAGCTGCGATTGGTAAATGGGTGCTCTCTCGCATGCGGTGAATGATATCCAAGTAGGCACCGGCAGGTTTCACCATGAGCACGTCAGCCCCCTCATCTTCGTCCAGATGCGCTTCGCGAATGGCTTCACGGCTGTTCGCATAGTCCATTTGGTAGGTCTTCTTATCGCCAGACTTAGGTGCGGAATCGAGCGCTCCGCGGAAAGGGCCGTAGAATGCCGAGGCATACTTGGCCGTGTAAGACATGATGGATACTTCCTTGAACCCTTCCGTATCCAGCGCATTGCGAAGTGCCGCTACTCGTCCGTCCATCATATCGCTCGGGGCGACGATGTCTGCTCCAGCCTGAGCCTGGCAGATGGCTTGATTGCAAAGCACTTTAATCGTCTTGTCATTCTTGATCCGTCCATCGCTTGCCACGATCCCGTCATGGCCGTCACTATTGTAGGGATCTAGCGCCACGTCCGTAATGACAGTGATGTCAGGATGGGTTTCCTTGATTGCGCGAATGGCGCGTGGCACCAGCCCTTCTGGATTGTGGGATTCGACAGCTTTAGGAGTTTTTAAGGAATCCGCAATGGCTGGAAACAGAACGACTGCTCCGATTCCAAGCGCCTTGGCATCTGAGATCTCACCCAGCAATCCCTCGATGCTCCAACGATGACAGCCCGGCATCGAATCGATTGCGTCATTGCTAGCCTCGTCATGCAAGAAGAGCGGATAAATGAAATTCGATGGCGACAGCTGCGTTTCGCGGCAGAGCCCTCGAATGACAGGATTCTTCCGATTGCGGCGAGGACGGATGGGAATGTTCATAGGTGAGGGGCTACTTTCGCGTCACTGTATAGTCTTCTTTCCCGTCTTGGACAAGCCATCCCACCTCGGCCAAGGCATCTCGAAGACGATCAGACTCGGCCCATTCCTTCGCAGCCCGAGCTTGCCAGCGTTCCTCGGCCATTGCTTTGATATCTTCGGGGATGTCTTCCGCAGCATCGTCTTTAGTCACCAGTTTGAGGCCGAGCGCTGCGAGGACGAAGTGGTACTGCTGATAGAGCTTCGCGGCGGTTGCCTGAGCGAGTGTTTCCGTGTCGATACTCTTGATCGCAGTGAAGATCTTGCCCAGGGCATCTGGCGTGTTCAGATCTCGGCAAAGCGCTTTAAAAGCAGGCTGGAAAGGCCCGGCCTCACCGATTTGACGGGCTGCGTCATAGGCGGGAGCTTCCGAAATCTCAGCGCGTTCCGCCAGGGCTTTCTCGAACCGCGACAAGCGACTTATGGCCTGACGAGACGCCAGCAGCGAATCTAAGGTGAAGTTGAGATGATGGCGATAATGTCCTGACAGAAAGACGTAACGCATTTCTTCTGCTGTGTAGCCCTTCTCTTCCAGGTCTACCAGCGTGTAGAAATTTCCCGAGCTCTTCGCCATCTTGCCGCCATCTACTAACAAATGCGTGATGTGGAACCAATGATGCACAAACGTCGAGCCGGAGCAGCACTCGCTCTGCGCGATCTCATTCTCGTGATGGGGAAACATCAGATCCACGCCACCGGAGTGCATGTCGAATGTCTCGCCCAGATACTCGAGGCTCATCGCGCTGCATTCTAGATGCCAACCAGGTCGGCCTTCTCCCCAGGGGCTTGGCCAGTAGTTGTCGCCGTCCTCAGGCTTGCGCCCTTTCCACAACACGAAGTCTGCTAGGGAATCCTTGTCATACTCGTCCGAATCATTGGCGGTTTGAGCCGCGCCAAGTCTGAGTTCGCGATCGGCCACGCGTGAGAGTCGTCCGTAATCGGGATAGGACTTCACGCTGAAGTAGACAGAGCCTTCTTTCTCGTAGGCGTTGCCCTTCTCGATCAGAACCTCAATCATGCGGATTTGGTGATCAATGTGATCCACCGCCCCAGGCTCAATGTGAGGCTTTAACATATTCAGAGACACGCAATCGTTATTGAACTTGTCCTTCCAGTGCGTCGTGAAATCGCGCAGGGATTGTCCTTGTGCTTGAGACTCGCGGATCGTCTTATCGTCCACATCTGTCACATTGCGGACATGCTTCGTTGCGATGCCCGCACACTCTAATACTCGGCGAAAGGTGTCTTGAACGACAAACGTCCTGAAGTTCCCGATATGGGCTACCCCGTACACCGTGGGACCGCAGCAGTAGAAGCGATAGGTCTCACCATCAATAGGAGCGACCTCGCGAGGTTCGCGGGTCATAGAGTCTTGCAGGGTCACTGTGGTCGCCATTAACGTCCCTGGCCCCAAGTGCGGGGCTTTTCAAAGGAAATCCGCTCCCAGTCAGGTTCCTGGGACCTTGAACCGCAATCTTGAGCCCAAGTTGACCGTCATCGAGGCCTGGGAATCGTGCTGTCAGGATGAAATTTGGAGGTATTTGGAAATGCTTGGTTTGTATGGTGCTGCTAGTTGGGGGTAGTGGTCAACCCTCTTGGGGGCAGGGACTAGAAAGACTCACGCTACACTATCGCGTGAATGTCGGGCTTAAAGGAAACCCCTTGGCCATTGACGTCGATGGTGATGGTTCGGACGAGATTGCGCTCTTATCACGGGAGTTCTTTGTTTACTTCAGGAATCTTGGCGCAGGTGACTTTTTAGCAACGCCAGCGGGGATCGATTTGCCTCCGAAACGAGAACTCACTTTGCCTCAAGTCGTCGATGTTGATGCGGATGGAGACGAAGATGTCATGGTGGTGCAAGTGGTCGGAAACTGGCAGTATGCGACCCATCAGTTGTGGCTTTTAGAGAACCACGGGGATGAGGGCTTTCGTGTAAAGGTGATGGGTGGACTTATCCGAGGCTACGGGGATCACAAATGGCACGATGTGGATGGTGACGGTGATAGGGACGGTGATAGGGACTTGATCTATTTGCGGCATCCTAGTCGCCGGGGAGAAGGCGACTATCGGGTGCAAGTCTATCTCAACGCTGGTGGAAATGAGTTAGAGCTTCACCAGGAACTACCGGGCGCGGCGGATGCCATGGCTGTCCTCGACATAGACCGAGATAAAATAAGAAAGCGCTAGATATTGTCACCTATCTTCTTCCTTACGCCGATGGAGACAAGGATGCCAACGACGATGTCGAGGACGTGTATCTTCTCAAACACCAAGTCTGGTCGAGGGTGTTTAAGAACCATGGTCGCGGGCGGTTCACGCAGAGTTCGGTATCGCCGCCATTGGAGCTGAGAACGATGGAGACGCAGTATCGAGAGCTCGCGCCGCTGCCAGGTAGAACTCATCTGACGGAAATGGTCGGCAATGTCTTCAGGTCCCATGTGTTTGAGGGCGAGCGATTGCGTGCGTGTTGGGATGAGACCTTTACCAGACCGAACAGGTACTTTGGTGAACCTGTGTTTACGATAGGGGATTGGGATGCTGATGGTGACGTCGATATCGATATCGTGCATGCCGTTGATCATCTCCACGGTTTAGGTGGGCGTAGGACGGTGAAAGCGACCTTGCTGCGGAACGAGAATAACGCAACCTTCGCCAAAATGGAGCTTCCAATGAACGCCAGCAGGTTGACTGCCGCAGAGTTCAACGGAGAGCCTGGGGATGAATTCTTGGTATCTGCTGTTCACCACTTGCTTATACGCGGGGGTAGGATCGAGGGTGCGATGGTTCGATTTTACAGGAGGAATGACCCGCGAACACAAAGTGCGGTTTCCAACGGTGCCTCGCGATTATTGGATGATGGATCTTGATGGGGACTAGGATTACGATTTGTTTTTCCGTGAGGCGAATCGTGAAGGCGAGATCCGTTTCTTGGTTGCAGTGATCGATGGAGGCTCTATCACTTTACCTCTGGTTGAGTTCGTAGCTGATACGAAGCGGGGCCATTGGCAGCTGGAAGACATAGATCTGGATGGGGGAATGGATTTGGTGAATTTGTCGGGATTAGGGCAGTGCGCGCTGCGAACCAAGGGAAATCGGACGGTTGATCTCCTTTTTCTCAAGGGGATTGAGAAAGCGAGGTTGTCGACCTTTACTCTGGCGGATCTTGATGGGGATCATGACCAAGATTTGGTCGGCAAATCTATCTGAACGATGGGGGGTGGGTTTACCTTGGGTCAGAAAGTAGACCGGCTTCAGGAGGGCTCCGTTGGCCGTGCTGTGGCTAACATTGACCATAATTCTGACTTTGAGATGCTGGAAGTCGTTCGTAGAGGTAGCTGTCATGCAGACCGCCTTCTCCTGCTCGATTTCCAAGGAGACAGCTACGTGAAGACAGATGCTTGGGGCTTTGGTAGTGAGCGCTTCTCGGGCAACGAACTTCGCATGGGCGATCTTGACGGCGACAATAGGGCGGATGTTGTCGTGGGCACGCGGAAGGAGCTACTGTGGTTCCGACCAACGCGTTAGCGGGCTTTTACGGCGCATCGCATGAGAGTGGGTCTGTGATCAGAGCCTAAGTAAGGCCCCATCTCGGCGTCTAGAATGCGCACCGAAGTAATGGAGAGTAGGTGGCCGATGGGTTGGGCAAGCAGCGTTGTCTGAGGGGCGATGAGAGAATGCGTTCCGAGAATGCCGAGGCCCGTCGGTGCGCGTTGCCAGCCTGTTGTCTGAGGGAGTTCACGAAAGCGTGGTGACCAGGTGCTGGCATTGAAGGCGCCCATCACAATCAATGGGCCTTCGTACTGGGCATAGGTGTTTGCGAGTGCTAGAAATTGCTCGTTCTTATGTTGGTAGCCTTGCTCGCCGAAGGTGATCGGCGGATCGGCGGGTAGGGGTGATTGATGATCACCGTGATCGACGTTTCATCGATCATAAGATCACAGGCGACGAAGCGGCGCCGTTAACCAAAGCGAAAGGTTTGGTGGGAAGAGATCGGGTGCTTGCTATGCAATTCCATGTCCAGGGCCTCGATACGGAGACGATGTGGCCACTGATGGTTGAGTGATTGGAGTGCCTCAGGCCAGTGTTTGATCGATTCAAAGAACGCGATGATGTCAGGATCTCGAATTTCAAAGTAGTCGATGACGTTGTCGGTTTCGCGATTGCTGTGTAGGACGTTGAAGGCTCCGACTGAGAAATGGATCTCATCGTGCTGAGAAGTCTGACTTTGTGAGTGATCGGGTATCTTTAACGTCGGCAGTATCCAATAGAGCTGATGACAGATGACCAGGGCAAGTCCCCACCGGCAGGCGCGCACCAAGCCATGTCGAGAGATTCGTAAAAGTAATGCTAGAAGGAGGGCGCCTGAGGCCAGGTACTGAGCGCGATAGCCAGTCAAACCATCTGCCACGCGATGAATGGGGGCGGCGAAAGTCGCGAGATCGAGCGCGATGAGGATCGAGGCTAGGGTGACTATCAGATAGAGGTAGTAGCGCTGCATCAGCTGAAACCTAGCGCGTATGGCGGGCGAAGGATTTCTGACTTGTGGTGAGGGGATGTTGTGGTGCAAGAATCTCTAACTTCTACACCGATGAGCAGCCATCGAATCGATCGCCCTCAAAAGACACCACAAGATGCTTGGGATCTCTTCTGCGCTGCGGCTGGAGGTGATCAAGGACTTGCTGAGCCGCAAGCCCGAGCTCATGCACCATCAGATCTGGTATGACATCCCGCTGCACTATGCGTTGCGTGGCGGGAATGTGGAAGTGGTTCGGTTGCTGCTTGAGGCAGGCTCCAATCCTGCGCTCTCAGATTTCACCTACAGTTCCTGGCAGAAGCTGTTGCCGATTGCTTCTCAGTCGAGGAGCAACGCAGGAGCTCGGCGTTGCTGCTCATCTTGGAGATTCGGAATTTGTAAGAGATTTCCTAGACAAAGACCCTGCCGCAGCGGGGCGATTCAGTGCATCACGCTGGAGCCCGCTCCGCCATGCGGCACGCGGTGGACAAATTGAGGTGGTTCGTCTCCTCCTGAAGCACGGCGCAGATCCGAATTTAGCGGAACACTGTGCGGACAGGGGCGCGGCTCTTTATGAGGCCTGTTGCCGCCAGGATCTTGAGACGGCGAAACTCCTGATTGAGCATGGTGCTTATGTTGATTCTTCGGGGGTGTGTTTGTCTAATGTTGCGGAGAGTTCCATAGAACTTATTGATCTGTTAACGGCGTACGGCGCACAGTGCTAAGGATGGTATTTGGATCCTCAAGACGTCAGAGCAAATCGTGGCTCGGATGGAAAGCGAGAAAGATCTTAGCATTCTTCAAGCGATCATTGATCAAGATTTCCCTGACTTGCTGGATCCGTTCGTGGAGCAGTTTGGCACCAAGCCAATAAAGCAACTTGATCCTGCCAATGGTTGTTGTGTTCCCAAGTCGCGCGCTATGATTGGCGCATTGGTGCGCAAGGGGGGGCTGACATCAATCGACCTGATGGGTATGGCCAGACGTATGTCCATCTCAGCTACGGAGATACTGACACGGCAACCTGGCTGCTTGAGGCAGGGATCGACATCAATGCAGTGGGCTTTGCTAGTAGGGCAACCGCTTTGGGCCTCGTTGCAATGGATGGTGATACTGCGTCTGTGAAGTTCTTGTTAGAAGGCGGTGCTGATCCGACCATCCCCAAAGAGCATGAATGGGCGCAGCCGAGAGAGCTTGCAGAGCGCGCTGAGAAATGGGGAGCAGAGTTAGTTATCCGCACGCACCTGGTGAGGCAACAGCTTGCGATCGATCTGAAAAGCCTGCTCGGGCCTGATTCGAATCTCATACACTTCACAGCTCACAATTCTGAAGAAGAGATCGTGTGGCTCTTGCTCGAAGCTGGTGCGGATATTGAGGCCGAGCACCCTTTCCGGGGTGGCAAGCCCTTGCTCTGGGCAATGGAAGGTAATGTGAAAATCATGAAATGGCTCATCGACCGTGGTGCCGATGTGAATTCTCGCGTGGTTTTTGACAATGAGCGCAACGGCATGACGCCCCTGATCTATTGCGCCTGGTGGTGCGGCGATTGTAACGAGTGCATCGCCAATGCAGATCTACTCATCGACTCAGGTGCCGACCTCAAGGCGCGTGACGCTGAGGGTAAGTCGGCGGTCGAACGTGCTTGTCAGCAAGGCCATGACAAACTAGCGAAAGCGTTGGAGGCGCGAGGTTGTGAGTAGGGTAGCATTGATAGTGTGCTTGGCGCGTTTGTCTTGATCAGCGTTAGGTGTCCCCACGATCCGATTGCTGAGACCCTGAAAAGCGTTGGCGCTACCATTTGATCACCTTGGGTCAGTGCGGCGCATGCATTCACTCGATTTCCAAACGAAAGCACCCGCTGACGCGAGCGTCAGCGGGTGCTTCGAAATCCTGCTGTAGAAGAAACTTAGTCCATCTGCTCGGCAAACGGAGAAGGCTTCTTCGTCACCAAGGTTGGAAGGTTCTTCGGACGTAGGCCACGTGCTGGGCGGGGACCTGGATCCTCTTTCTTTTGGAGGGCGCGGCGGAGCTTCTTCAGCGCGATGTTCTGCAACTGACGAATGCGCTCACGAGTGACGCCGAATTCTTGACCGACCTCTTCGAGGGTCTTGGGTTTCTGGCCATTGAGGCCGAAGCGGGCGTCGATGATGGAACGCTCGCGGTCATCGAGAACACTGAGCAAGCCTTCGAGCTGGCCGTGCATGTTCTTGTGAGTGAGTAGGTCGAGAGGGGTTTCTGCGCCATCGTCTCCGACGATTTCGCCGAACTCTGTGCTGTCATCATCGCTGATTGGGGCATCGAGAGAAGCGGGGCGCAGGGAGGCGGCCTTGAGCTGTGAGAGTTTACCACGATCAATGCCGATCTCTTCAGCGAGTTCGTCATCGGTAGGCTCGCGTCCGAGCTCTTCGCTCATGGACATGGCTACACGGCGCATCTTGGAGATCTTGTCCACCATGTGGACGGGTAGGCGAATGGTCTTGCTCTGGTTCGCAAGAGCGCGCTTGATCGATTGCTTGATCCACCAAGCGGCGTAGGTACTGAGCTTGCCACCTTTGTTCGGGTCGAAGCGTTCGACAGCCTTCATGAGGCCGATGTTGCCTTCGGAAATGAGGTCGAGAAGAGGGAGACCGTAGTTCGCGTAGTCCTGAGCGATCTTCACCACGAGGCGAAGGTTTGCACGGATCATGTGGGCGCGGGCTTCCATGTCGCCATTCTTAATGCGATCAGCGAGCTCGATCTCTTGCTGCGGAGTGAGCAGAGCAGTCTTACCAATCTCGCGTAGGTAGATCTTGATGCCGCCGTCTAATTCTAGGGATGCCATAGTGGTTAGCTGGTATGGGTAGGTAGGATTCCGTGGTCGTCGTTCCGACGCGGTTGGTGGTGGAGTGGCTTAGCGGTTCAGAGCGGATGCTACGGCTGTTCTCTTTAGAGAGTGGGCTCGGAAATGACGCGGAAGGCCTGGAAATTTGTAGGGTCAAAGCGGGAAGGGAGTTCAATCACGCTGGGTGTGTGGGTCAACGTAATAGTTCAACAATTATTTTCTAGAAGCAATAGTAATCGGTAAGTTTCTGATCTCACTGAAAAATGAGCAGAACTTCAAGAGAAAAACTGCTTCCTACTATCAAATAACGCTTTTTAGAGCAGAATGTTTCTCATTTGGTCACATCTCTTTTAATTGGTTCCATAGTTTTTGAAAGATTTAGGTAGGAATTCGGTAATCGGGCTGGTTCAGGCCCACTTTGAATTCGCATGAATTCCATTCATGCTGGGCATGAAAGTTGCTTGTAGGAGCGTATCGCGGGCTTGCACAGCCTCTATCCAACTCAAGTTAACCTTCTAATGATCAATATATTACGTTCAAGAACAGGTGCTCTCTGCCTCTGTCTCACCGGAATTCCCATGTTGGCTTCTGCTCAAGAAGCCACACCTACCCTCGATACGGGGGACACTGCCTGGATGATTGTCGCCAGTGTTCTGGTGCTTTTTATGACCTTGCCTGGACTTGCCCTCTTTTACGGCGGGCTGGTGCGCTCGAAGAATGTACTTTCCGTCTTGGTGCAGTGCTTCGTCATCGCAGCGCTGATGTCGATCCTCTGGGTTGCCTATGGCTTCAGCCTCGCCTACACGGAGGGAAATTCGCTCATCGGGGGCTTTTCTGAACTTTTCCTGAAGGGAACGACGGTGGACACGGTGGAAGGGAGCATTCCGAAGACGGTCTACATCATGTTCCAGATGACCTTTGCGATCATCACCCCAGCGTTGATTGTCGGTGCCTTTGCGGAACGCATGAAGTTTAGCGCGATTCTGATCTTCTCAACGCTCTGGTTCACGCTGAGCTACTTGCCTGTGTGGCACATGGCGTGGAGCTCTGGCGGGCTCTTCTTGGGATGGGAAGTGCAGGACTTTGCGGGTGGCACGGTGGTGCACATTAATGCGGGTATCGCAGGGCTGGTGGCCTGTATCATGGTCGGCAAGCGCCAGGGCTATGGGAAAGTACTGATGGCTCCTCACAATGTGCCTATGGTGCTGATCGGAGCCGCGATGCTTTGGGTCGGTTGGTTTGGCTTCAATGCTGGAAGCGCTGTCGCGGCGAATGGCACGGCAGGCATGGCCATGCTCGTGACGCAGATTGCGGCAGCAACTGCGGTGCTGGCTTGGCTTGTGGTGGAAACATTCGTTTCTGGTAAGCCAACGGCTGTTGGTGCTGCGACGGGCGCGGTCGCCGGTCTTGTCGCCATCACCCCAGCTTCGGGAAGCTGCGGTCCTATGGGTGCGCTCCTGATCGGTGTCGTCTCTGGCGTGGTGTGCTATGTCACGGCCACGACGATGAAGCGGAAGTTTGGCTATGATGATAGTCTTGATGTCTTTGGCGTTCACGGCATCGGTGGTGTCGTCGGAGCGATGCTGACGGGCGTGTGCATGGCACCGTCTTTCGGTGGCATCGGTGGCGAGGAGTTCAGCATGATGAGCCAAGTCGTGGCCCAAGGAAAGAGCGTCGTGGTCACGGCGGTATGGAGTGGCGTGGTGTCGGTGGTCGTCCTGGCTGCTTTGAAAGCCTCGATTGGCCTACGTGTGGATGAGACTGATGAAGAGCGCGGGCTCGATCAGGTAGCTCACAACGAGAGTGCCTACGAGAACTAGGCCGCTCGGCTAGATTGTGTGTCGCGGTGAAAAGCTGTCTGGGATCATTCTGTGTCCCTGACGGCTTCATGGCATCAGGAAATCGACACTTGCGACGATCCGTGATGGTCCTCAAGGTCTCGGGATGCACTCAAAGGTTATCTTGGTTACGCTGGTCATGTTAGGGAGTGTGTTCGCGCAGGCTCCTGGGATCCACACTTCGCGAGAGGGGAAAGCTCTTGTGTTGCCGAAGGGCGACGACATGTTTCACTTCGTCATCTATGGCGATCGCACGGGTGGTCCTGCGGAGGGGATCAAGATTCTCGAAGAAGCCGTTGTTGATACGAATCTGTTAGATCCAGACCTGGTCATGACGGTGGGCGACTTGATCAATGGCTACAATGAGGAACCGCAATGGATGGAGCAGATGCGAGAGTTTCACGAAGTGATGGGCAATTTGAAGGTGCCTTGGTTTCCCGTGGCGGGAAATCATGATGTCTTCTGGCGTGGAAAGAATAAGGAAGATCGTCCACCTCTTGAGCACGAAGGGAATTATGAAAAGCACTTCGGTCCCTTGTGGTACTGGTTCGAACACAAAGAGCGGGGCTTCCTTGTTCTCTACACGGACGAGACCGGGAACCCTGACAAACCTAAAAGCTTTCAAGATCCTGAGCAGATGCAGATGAGTTCGGAGCAGCTTGCTTGGCTCGATAAGTCTCTTGAGGAGATGAAAGGTCTCAAGCAGGTCCTCGTCTTTCTCCATCACCCACGTTGGCTAGCGAATTACAAGGAGAGTAATTGGCCTGAAGTGCACCAACGTTTGGCGAAAGCGGGCAACGTGCGCGCTGTGTTTGCCGGGCACATTCATCGACTGAACTACGCCGGGATCAAAGACGGCATCGAATACATGGCGTTAGCCACGACGGGTGGAAGCATGCCAGGGCACATGCCTGACATTGGGTATGTCCATCACTACAACCTAGTCACGGTTCGCGACGAAGGGATCACAACCGCTATTCTGCCAGTCGGGAGCGTCATGGATCCCACGCTGTTCACGAAAGAGCGCCTCGGCGAACTCGATTCTCTTCGCAATCTCGCAGTGGCGTCTGCCTACGGGCCTTTGCGCATTGATGAGCAGGGCTCGATCAACACGGAATACGCCGCACGTTGTAATAATCCGACGTCTCAGCCGATTGAGATCACGCTCTTTGCTGAGCCTGGTCAATCGCCGTGGCGGATCTCTCCGAGTCACCGGCATGTCACGCTTGGGCCCAAGGAAACGCAGACCATTTCATTTCGCGTCATACGTGCTGAAGGAGCGCTGGATGAGCATTTCAAGCTGCCTCATCTGGACCTGGGCATTGATTACCTCGAACAGAAAGGCGCACGGGTGAGTTTGCCCTCGCGGCGTTTCGAGATTCCGGCGACTTTGAGCAGTGCGCTATCAGAAGACTTGTTTGCTGGCGACGGGAATCACGTGCTCGAGGTGAATGGTAAGGGCGCCGTTCGCGTGGATTCCAGAAGCCTCTCGTTGCCTGGCGATTCAGCGTTCACTTTGGAAGCTTGGATACAGGTAGACAAAGGGCTCAGCCAGAATGCGGTCATGGCTAAGACGGAGAATTCTGACTTTGGCTTCTACCTGCACAACGGTCAGCTCCAGTTTGATGTGCATGTGGGAGGCGGCTACCAATCCGTCCAGACCCCGGAGGAGTTTTCTGTCGGGTCCTGGCACCATGTGGTCGGCATCCATGATTTAGAAGAAATTCGCCTCTACGTTGATGGTAAACTGGTAGGCAAACGAGCCGCGGCTGGCCCTCGAAAGGTCAATGAACATCCGTTCTACATTGGTGCTGATCCAGATCGCTCTGGGAAACCTAGCCGATTCTTTGCTGGCAAGATTGATGAAGTGCGAGTGAGCACGGTCGCACGTTACTCGGGCGAGAGTCATGAGTTGCCCTTTCGGCATGAGCCTGACAATGAAACGATTCTTCTGCTTCACTTTGACAAGGCATTAGGTGTCTTTCAGCCGGACCAGAGTTCTCGTGCCGCCCACGGTGTTGCGGTTGGCGAAGGAACTCGTTTGATTGAGGAGAAACAACCTGCCCTGGATACGGACTAGTGCGGCATCTATTCCCATGACATTGACACCCCAAGAACTAGAGCGCTATGCTCGCCATATCACGCTGGGCCAGGTTGGTCTGGAAGGTCAGGAACGCCTGAAGGCTGCCAAGGTGCTGTGTGTTGGATCAGGTGGACTAGGATCGCCCGTCACGATGTACCTCGCAGCTGCTGGCGTGGGGCAATTGGGCATTGTCGATGCCGATGTGGTTGATCGTTCAAATCTGCAGCGGCAGATTCTTCATGGTGAGTCTGACATTGGCTCGAAGAAGATCGATTCGGCCCGCAAGACGTTGGAAGAGATCAATCCACATGTGGTGTTAGAGTGTCATGATACCATCTTTCGGGCGGACAATGCGATGGACCTCGCAAGCGGGTATGACTTGATCATCGACGGGACGGACAATTTCCCGACGCGCTATTTGAGCAATGACGTGGCCTACTTCCTCAAGATCCCGAATATCTACGGGTCTATCTATCAGTTTGAGGGGCAGGTGAGCGTCTTCGCGCCGCACGAAGGCGGTCCGTGTTATCGCTGTCTCTTTCCAACGCCGCCCAAGCCAGGCTTGGTGCCGAGTTGTGCGGAGGGAGGCGTCTTTGGGGTTCTGCCAGGAATGGTCGGCTCGATGCAGGCGACCGAGGCCATTAAGCGTATCTTAGGGATTGGTAAATCGCTAGTGGGGCGTCTCATGCATATTGACACCATGAGCATGCGGGTGCGCACGTTTGACCTGCGTAAGGATCCTGAGTGCCCACTTTGCGGCGAGAATCCTACGGTGACTGAATTGATCGATTACGATGCTTTCTGTGGGTTGCCTGACAAGGACGAGGCGAGTGTGCCAGAGGTGACGGCGAGTGAGCTTGCCGACCTCTTGGCAAGTGAACGGCCTCCGTTCCTCATCGACGTGCGCGAGGACTTTGAGCGCTCGATTTGTAAGATCGATGAGGCCCAGCACATTCCCTTGGGGGCTTTGGACGATCAGTTGGGTGGTTTGCCGAGGGATCGGCGTTTGATCTTCCAGTGCAAGTCGGGTGTGCGAAGTGAGCAGGCTCTGCGGCAGGCCCGCGCTGCGGGATTTGAGGACGTGGCTCACCTTGTGGGCGGCATTCTTGCTTGGCGTGAGGCGATTGCGCCTGAAATGAATGCCTATTGAGAGGCACGACCTCTTGCTGAGATCAGGGTTTATGGTCGAGTGATGCTTCGTCTGTCGCTTTGGCTCTTGTTTGCGGGAGGAGTGTGCGCAGGAGAGTCTATCAGTTTTCTTGATGACGTTTTGCCCGTGTTGAGCAAGGCCGGATGTAGTGGCTCCTCTTGCCACTCGAAACCTGCTGGGCAGAATGGCTTTAAGCTTTCGGTCTTTGCCTATGATCCGCTGGCGGATTATCAGGCCATTGTGGATGATCGGCGTGGGCGTCGCTTGTCTCCCGGAGCTCCTGAGCAGAGCTTGCTCTTACAGAAGGCTACTCTTTCTGTGCCTCACGAAGGAGGAAAGAGATTTGCCAAAGACTCACAGGCCTACGAGACCATTGCACGATGGATTGAGGAGGGGTCGCCGTATAAGCATCCCGAGGATACGCCTCTAGCAAAGATTGAGATTTCGCCCGATGTGTTAGAGGCAAAGATAGGCGAACGGCTCACCTTCTCCGTGATTGCTCACTATGAGAATGGGCGAGAGCGTGACGTGACGGCTCTAGCTGACTTCGAGTCGAACAAGGAAGAGATCGTTGAGGTCGATGAAGAAGGAAACGCAGAAGTGCAGCAACGCTACGGCGAGGCAATCGTGGTGGGGCGGTTCTTAGGGCAGGTGGTCAATGCCCGAGTCACGGTGGCCAAGGCTGTGGCTCCGGGGGCATTGGATTCTTTATCGCGTGCTAATTTCATTGATGACTTCGCCTATGCGCGTTTTGAGAAGCTGGGGGTGTTGCCATCGGAGCCGTGCACCGATGGTGAGTTTCTTCGGCGCGCTTCCGTTGATCTGATAGGTCAACTGCCCAGTGCCGAGACGGTGCGAGCGTTCCTCGACGATTCCGAATCTGACAAGCGTCGTAAGTGGGTGGAGCGGTGTTTGGAAGAGCCTCGCTATGCCGATCATTGGGCTGTGAAATGGGCGGATCTCTTGCGTCCGAATCCGGATCGTGCCGGGGTGAAGAGTGTCTATTTGCTCGACCAGTGGCTGCGTCAGGTCTTTCGCGAGAACTGGGCGATGGATCGCTTTGCTCGCGAGGTGCTCACGGCGCAGGGCAGCACGCATCGCCATGGGCCTACCGTGATTTACCGGGATCGGCGTACGCCTGAGGATCTCACGTCTCTGGTATCTCAAGTCTTCTTGGGGGTTCGGTTAGAATGCGCGCGTTGCCATCACCATCCGAATGAGAAATGGAGCCAGGAGGACTACTACCAGATGGCCGCGTTCTTTGGTCAGCTCAAACGGAAGGGGAAAGGCGTCTCGCCGCCGATTTCCGGAGGCTGGGAAGTCTTCTATCATGGAGCGGGTGGTTCGGTGAAGCATCCAGTTACTCAGGCGGTGATGACACCTCGTGCTCCTGATGGACCTGCATTGAAAGATCTTGGAGAGCGAGATCCACGTGGTGCTCTAGCGGATTGGTTGAGCGCTTCTGAGAACTCGTTCTTTGCCCGCGCGATGGTCAATCGTGTGTGGGGTGAACTCTTTGGGCGAGGCATCGTGCATCCGGTAGACGACTTCCGCGTGACGAATCCTCCGACCAACCCTGAGCTGCTCGACGCCTTGGCTGAGGACTTTGTGGAGTATGGCTATGACCTCAAGCATCTGCTCAAGAGGATCACGCTCTCACACCTCTACCAGCAGAGTTCTGATCCGAACGCTTCCAATGTTCAGGACACGGAGAATTTCTCGCGCTCGTATCGTCGGCGTCTCGCTGCTGAAGTGTTAGCCGATGCTCTCGCTGAGATCACTCAAGTGCCTGACGTCTTCGAGGGCCTTCCTCAGGCGGCCCGGGCAAATCAGGTTTGGAACTTTAAGATCGCCTCATCGACGTTGGATGCCTTTGGGCGACCAGATTCGAGCAGCGACTGCCCGTGCGAGCGGAACCTTTCGACGAGTGTCGTGCAAGCGCTTCATCTCATGAATGCCGAATCTTTGCAGGCGAAGCTAGGTCACAAAGAGGGACGTGTCGAAGCGCTGATAGCGAGTGACCGCTCTGAATCTAAGATCATCGAAGAGCTCTATTTGTTAGCCTACAGCCGTGTGCCGACGGCGGAAGAACTCGAAGTGGCCTTGGTGTTTTATGGTGACGGAGAATCCGACCGCAAGATAGCCACCGAGGATGTGCTTTGGGCCTTGCTTAACTCTGCGGAATTCGTTTTTAATCACTAACTGAATCCTGTCTATGAGACCTCTCCATCGAAATTGCCAAGGCATGGGCCGTCGCGACTTTCTTCAAGTCGGTCTTCATGGTCTTGCGGGGCTTGGGCTCGCAGACCTCATGCGTCTTCGTGCCGAGGCGGCCACGGCGGCGGGCAAAGTTTCGGCTAAAGATACCCGATGCATTCTGGTTTGGTTAGATGGCGGGCCAACGCATCACGAGTCTTTTGATCCCAAGCCGGATGCACCTGCAGAGATTCGTGGGGAGCTCAACACGATCGCCACGAGTGTTCCTGGCATTCGTTTCTCGGAAGCGGTGCCTAAGTTAGCGTCTGTAGCTGACAAGTTCACCGTGGTTCGATCGATTTGTCACAAAGATCCCAATCATGGGGGAGGGAATCACTACATGATGACCGGGGCTCCCACGCCGGTGCCGGTGAACTGCGGAGCCTTCGTGACCTTTCACCCCTCGTTTGGATCGGTGGTGTCTCACCATCGTGGGGTTCAGAATGGCATTCCAGCTTACATGACCTTGCCGCGCCAGTCGCGATCAGGTGGCCCCAATTTCCTGGGAGCGGAACACGCGCCTTTCATTGTCGACGGGAATCCGAATAGTAGTTCGTTCCGTGTCCGCGATGTCGTCCTGCCTAAGTCGATCAGTGAGGGCCGTGCCCGTCGCCGCCGAGAGTTGCGCACGACGTTAGACAAGATGAAGCGCTTTCGTGATGAAGGGAGCAATGATCCGTCATTGGCATTCGATACATACTACGACCAGGGGTTGGAGCTCGTGACTTCGGAAACGGCTCAGGCGGCCTTTGATCTTCATCAAGAGCCTGACCCGACGAAAGAACGTTATGGTCGCAATGACTTTGGCCAGCGTCTCCTGCTGGCGCGTCGGCTTACAGAAGTGGGTGTGCCCTTTGTGACAGTCTATCATGGTGGCTGGGATCATCACGTGGATATCTTCAAAGGCCTCAAGACGAAGATGCCGCCCGTCGATCAAGGAATCTCCGCGCTGATCAGTGATCTTGATGAACGCGGCACGCTGGAGAACACGCTGGTCATCTTGCTAGGTGAGTTTGGTCGGACTCCGAAGATCAACAAGCGTGGCGGACGTGACCACTGGCCTCATGCCATGTCGGTTCTCATGGCGGGTGCGGGCATCCCTGGCGGGCAAGTGGTGGGAGCGACGGACAAGAATGGTGCTTATGCCAATGAGAATGTGTATTCTCCCGAAGACTTTGCCGTGTCGCTCTACGCGAAGATGGGCATCGATCCTCATCAGATCTTCCACAACACTGTCGGGCGTCCCGTGCCTTTGGTGAACGGCGGTCAGCCCATCAGCGAGTTGTTTGTGTGAGGGCGCATTTGTTAGGCATGCTTTGTGCCTCTTGTCTGCAAGCGGCGCCGCCTGTGGTCGATGCGATTTATCCGGCGGGAGGAAAGCGCGGTGACTCGGTGGATGTCGAGTTAGTCGGCAAGGTGCCTGATGAGGGGCTGCAGTTCTGGGCCAGTCATCCGGGTATCACGTTCGTCGGAACGAAGGATGAACGTCAGTTGCGCCTTTCCAAGGAATGCCCTCTCGGGCCTCATTGGCTACGGTTCTACAATGCCGAGGGATCGGCGTTGCCTCAGTTGTTCGTCGTGGGAGACATGATAGAGCAGGTTGAGAAAGAGCCGAACGATGCCATCGAAGAGCTAGAGCCGATTGTCGAATGGCCTGTCACCATAAATGGTCGACTGTCGAAGTCAGGCGAGTCAGATCTCTTTGCTTTAGCGTTGTTGAAAGGTGAGACGTTCGATGCAGAGATCATCGCTTATCGTCTAGACTCGCCCATCGATCCTTTGCTGCGGCTCGTCGACGAGTCAGGAAATATGATCGCTTGGAATCATGATCGTTATGATAGTCTCGATCCGCGATTGTCACACACGGCTACGTATTCGGGTAGGCACTATCTAACTGTGGTAGGTTTCGTCTATCCTCCCGCGGCTCGAAGTCGCTTTGAAGGAAGCAAGGAGACAGTCTATCGATTGCAGATTTCCTCAGGTAAGAGTTCATGCGAGTACCCTGGCTTGAGTGTCATTGCGGAACCCGGAGAGACTGACGAAATGCCCATCGAAGCAAAGAAAGGAGTTAACTACGAGATCGCTGTAGAGGCTCAGTCTCTCAATTCGCCGCTCGATCCGTGGTTAGAAGTCCGAGATGCTAAGGGCAAGGTCTTGGCCAAGAACGATGATAGTGAAGGCATTGATGCCGCTCTATCTTGGAAAGCCCCAGAAACAGGAACCTACATGATCGCTCTTCGGGACTTACTTCGCCAAGGAGGGGAAGGCTATCATTACAAACTTAGCGTGACGGAAGCGAAACCGAGTTTTGAAGTTACCGTCGGCGATCATGCTTGGACAGTAGAGGAGGGGGCAGAGGTTGAGATACCCTTGAAGGTGGAGAGAAAGAATGGGCACTCCCGTCCTATCACCGTCACTTTTGTAGAGCTATCTCTCGAGTTGGACTCTCAAAGTGTCACGATTCCTGGTACTGCAAGTCAAGGCGCTATGCAGCTTAGCGCATCGGAGTTTACGGCGATGATCCGGTTGTCGGCCACCGATGGTCTAACAAAGATTCAAGTTGCCTGCCCATTCAAAGGCGCAACCACGGATGAAGGGGGAATGCTTAAAAACAGGCTCGAAGACTTCCTGCTGATCACGAGAAAGAAGTAGAATGACCACGGAAGGCAATGAATACACGGAAGGGCCTTCCGTGTATTCATTGCCTTCCGTGGTCATTTCAAAGCTCTCGTTCGTTGAGATCTATTTGGCCATGTTGCCGATAGTCTCTTGCAGGTGGTCCTTGAGTTCTGCCAGGCCATTGCCATTCTCAGCCGAGATGGAGAGCGTCTCGACTTTGGGGAAGCGTTGTTTGAAGTGTTTCAAATTCTCTTCGAACTCGGGGAGGTCCATCTTGTTAGCGATGACCATCCAAGGACGTTTCGCTAGTAGATCATCATAAAGAGAAATCTCTGTGCGGAGTTTCGCGATGTCTTCACAGGGATCGCGCTCTTCACTGCCGGCCATGTCGACGACGAACAGTAGCAGGCTACAGCGAGTGATGTGGCGTAAGAAATCATGGCCGAGGCCGACGTTCTTGTGCGCGCCTTCAATGAGACCCGGGATGTCTGCTAGAGTCACGCGACCGTAACCTTCGAACTCGACCACGCCGACCATGGGACGAAGCGTGGTGAAGGGGTAGGAACCGACCTTGGGTTTGGCGGCACTGAGGGCACCTAACAAGGTTGACTTGCCCGCATTGGGAAAACCGACGAATCCCGCATCGGCAATACGGCGGAGTTCTACGAAGTAAGTTCCCTGCTCGCCGGGCTCGCCATACGTGAACTCTGTAGGCGCTTGGTTCGTGGACGTCTTAAAATTCATGTTGCCCTTGCCGCCTTTGCCGCCCTTGGCGAGCACGAATTGTTGGCCGATCTCAGTGAGATCGGCGATCTGAACCATCTCGTCGACTTCATCCTGAGGAGCCTCTTTCTCGATGGGGAAGCCATCTTCATCAAACTCAGGCACCGTCTTGCCGCCTTCGTTCGTTTCATAGATGATCGTGCCGGGCGGCACGTGCGTGACGATGGTCTTGCCGCCCTTGCCGGTGCGCTGCTGGCTGCTGCCTGGCATGCCGTTCTTGGCGCGCTGATGCGGTGTGTAGAAGAACGTGCGCAAGTCGTTGGTGTGAGGGCTGACCTCGAAGATGACATCGCCGCCTTTGCCTCCATCACCACCATCGGGACCACCTTTAGGCTTGAATTTCGCGCGGTTCAGGCTGGCACAGCCATTTCCACCGTCGCCTGCGTAGGCGTAAATCTTGATGCGATCTACAAACATATTGCTGTGTTAGTTTTCGTGTTTAGCGTGCCACTCTTTGTAGACGCTGGGGGAAATCTCTGAGGGTTTGATCTCGCTGCGGCCACCCCAGAAGACATTGGTGTATTCGACAGGGGCGCCAATCGAGGCAAGGTGCGCATCAATAGCTCCTTTGTGTTCCATGATGCGATCTTTGTCGGTGCCATGGACGACACCCATGATATTCACATTGCCAAAGTTCGGGCCACCTTCGCGCCAGTAGCAGTGGGTCATGATGTGATGGCGACCCACTTCACTTCCGAGTCGTTGCTCTTCGCCCTTGGGTACTTTCCAGTGGAAGAGACCATTGAAGCGTGTGACGCGTTTGCCAGTGTCTGACGGTTTTACATGCTCCAGGAACGTGGAGAATCGTCCGATGACGTTCTTGGTGTTCAGTTCACGAGCGACCTCGAAGAAGCGCTCTAAGCTAACGCCGGCCTCTTCCGCGCGAGCGTTCCAAGGGGCTGGGCAAATTTCATCAAGCGTGAGCTCTGCTTTCATGGCTAACAAGACGCGCCATTGTTCTTCATTCAGTTCAACGGTCGCCGTTGTGTTCATGACGGCGGGTTCATCTGACTTGGAACCAATCTTCATTGTCTTGCGGCGAACGTGGCCCACACCGAGAGCGAAGATACCCTTGGCAGGCATAAGAATGAAATCATCTGCGCCGACGATGCGCTTGAGGACATTGCCGTGCTCTTCGAGAGACTCCCCTTGGGGGACTTTCAAGGTCGTCCAAAGCTTGTATTCGGAACCAGAAATTTCGCGATCTGTAGAGCGCGTCACGACATGGCCACTGAAGGGGTCTTTCTTGAACATGAACTCGAAAGCGGGCTCGAGCTTTTCCGCAGGCAAGCGCCAGGCGACGAGTGCGCCGTGTGCCAGTTTGGTGGCGAGCAGGGTTTGCCGGACACGCCGAATGACGCCTTCATCCAGCATCGCACGAATGCGCGCTAACACCGTATCTAGATCGACCCCGGATTTCTCCGCAATGGCATGGAAAGGCTTCTCTTGGAAACCCGCTACCAAGTCTTCGGAAATCGCCAGAATCTGGGCGTTGATCGGATCATCGTGCTCGATAGGGACCTGCTTTGTAATCATGCTCGGAACAACCGGGGATTCCTGCACAAGTCAAGGCGAGATGGTTGATGTCTACTCCGCCATGGGGCATGGTGGAGACTGGATGATGAGTGTGTTTAGGCCGATATTACTGCTGGCGATCTCGATTGTTGCGGGAATGGCACTGGCAGGCAGGCGACCACCTCTCGCCGAGAAGGCCGATTCTGCCAGTAGCGCGGAAGAGATCATCGCGGCCGGGCCATCGGTCGATCCGGCCACCTCCCAAGCGAGGCTATCGCTGACAGGGCCTACAGGGTGGGAACTCTTTCGAGCGCTTCCGCAGTTTCTCCTGAATGCGACCGCGCAGGAGCTGGAAGCGCTTGCCGCCGAGTGGGAATACCGACTCCAACCTAACAAATACCCTGAGATTGTTTGGAAACTAGTCCTGGCGCGTTGGCTGGAACACGACCCGGAGGGAGCGTTACGCTGTGAGAGGAAGTTGGATTCAGAGAATCTGACTGGCTGCTGTTATCGGACCTGGATTGATTAGGACTATAAGGCCGCCTTGGTATCGACCCTAGCAGAAAGCGATCCACCCTATACTCTCTTTCTGGATGCTGTGGCCAAGCACGACCCGGAGTTGGACCCTCAGTGGGTAGAGGAGAATATCATGCTTTTGTATCCATTTATGGAAGCCTGGGGAGGGGCGGATGTGAACGCCGCTATTCAGGCTGTTGATAGGTTCCCAGCCTACCATCGACCTGGTCTGCTCTCGGCGATTGTTAGGTCTTATGCTAAAGTGGCTCCTCGCGAAGCTGTCGGCTTGTTGGGTGATATTGGATCCCCACACTACCACTATTGTGCCGCCTTATCCGCACTGACAAACGTTGATCCGAATGCTGCCCAATCAGCTCTTGAGAAGCTGCCTCACGGTGAGACGCGAGTAGCGACTCTGGAAGCGGTTGCAAAGGAGAGAGCCCGCAAGAATCCAGAAGCGGCCTTGGCCTGGGCAAAGGGATTGGCTTTTGGTGCCGACAGGCGTCAGGTGATCCACCTCTGCATTGAGCGGCTTGCTCGAGGCGATTATAAGAAAATTCTAGCATTAATCGATGAGGCGGGGTGGGAGTATGCGGTGGATCGCCCTGGAGATGGGATGGTGAGATCGGTTGATCTGGCTTTGCCATCTTTGGCTCGCGAGAACTCCAAAGAAGCGTTGTCTCTCCTGGCGAAGTTGCCGAAGGGAGAGGGCTATGAGGGGCGAATAGAAAGGAACGAAGGCATGGCGACGGAGATTGCTCGCCTATGGTTTCAGCAGAATCCGGTGGAAGCCCTTGATTGGATACAGCAAGCGCCACCCGGAGAAGAGGGGAAAGTATTCCGGAGGGCGCGTTTCAAGAAGCGGCGAAAGATCAACTCGCCACGGTTGCCGAGTATTTGATCGATCACCTGGAGGGCCGTCACACGGCGATCATGAGCCAGCGTTTGCTGAAAGAGATGGCATACAAAGAGCCCACCGAGGCGCTCAATTTGGTCGAGCAGCTCGATGGCGTGGGTGCCATGCGATTTCCTGATGGTCGTGATGTGGGCTTTGGCTGATCCTGGAACGGCGTTGGCCGAGATCGAGAAGCTGGTGCTGGGTCCTGACGCAGAAGTGCGTTGTCACACCATTAGTTCAGTTGCAACAACACTTGGAAGTTCGCATCCCAACGAGGTGTTGGTGCTGATGGAGGGCGGGTGACTACTTTCTTGTTGGGCTGCTGGCGGCTTCTGAAGCGGCGCCTCAGCAGGCGATGGCGATTGCTCAGACGAATAATAATGTCTACACCACGCACTTGATCTTCCGGTCTTGGCTTCATCGTGATCGCGAGCAGGCGCTCGGCTATTTCTCTGATCAGGGAGAGGATGTGCAGAGTGTTCCGCGCCTCGCTTTGCCGTGGAGATCATTGCCGTTTGGGCCGTGGCATCGTCACTTTATACCGTAGGGATTGTCACGCTCTGCCGTGTAATTCTTTGTTAGGTTTTCTTAGGCATGGGCAGGTGCTCGAAAGAAAGATCTTGATGTGTTGAGGGCCGCATGGTTTACCCATGCGGCCCTGGTTGTTGCGACTTTCTTTTGTCGCACCTGCTCTGGCTATCCCTTGGCAGGTTGCTCCTCAGCAGAGCCTGCCTTCGTTTAACCAGAAAACTTGTTCTCAGTTAGGTGAGCGTTGGCTCAGGTGCCTTCGCTCACCGCTGGAATGGTGGGTAGGATGCTTTGAATGTGCGCGGCGGTGATGACGTTGGCTTTGGTTTGGCTTGCTGCGATCCAGGCTGCTCGGGCTACTTGGAGGGCGGTTCTTGGGAGTCCTTGGCTGGCGTGCGTGATGAGGTCTATGGCGGCGGTGTCGATCAGGTTGTCCGAGAGGCCGACC
>CALLLI010000466.1 GCA_938082635.1 uncultured Verrucomicrobiales bacterium | reverse complement strand
ACTTCACCATCGCATCCTGCTGATCACGCTGGAACCTGCGGATGTCGTCCGGGTTGACGAAGGTCAATGCATCTTGATCCTGCCATGAAGCCCTGGCTCTGCTCATGCACGCCTTGATGTCCTCATTGTCGACAAAGCGGTCGCGAGTGGGTGAATAGATCAGACTCTTGCGCGGGGCGATCAAGCCAAGGACGTCATCATAATCGTAAGGAAGGGTTGCTTCCTTTCCCTGATACAATCCCAGCTTGAGGCTGATGGAGTGCCACTCCCAGTATTGGCGAATTCCGCCGGTGGGCTTCGCATCGGTGTCGGTGCGCATTGGAGTGAAGCGGCTGAAGCAGACGAGCCCGGCGATGCGTTCGTCGAGCGCGGTGGCGTAGAGCCCGACCATGCCGCCGCAGGCAAAAAGCCACAGAGGTAAATCCTTGCTGGATCGGTCGATGGCACCGGCTGCGCGCTGATTCCCTTACCATCGACCAGGAAGTCAATCGCCCTACTCACATCGTAGACCGCCCGGCCCATCCGGGACCAATGCGGATACTTGTCATAGAAGCTGGCGGTATCGGTCAGGTGATCGCCAAAATTTTCGCGAGGCGGTAGTAGATGGTCGTTCCCTGGCAGACACCGTATCCTTCATTGCGACCGTGGGAGTAGTTCCAGGGTTGCAGCCAGATCACCGTGCCCTTGCAATGCTTGCGTTTAGGGTCAAAGAAGATGTTCCCGTGCATCCTGGCGCCGAAGCTGAAGGGGACCCGTTTGATGCCTCCCGGGTTCCAGCGATCCCGTGACGAGTCGGGAACCCCCAGCTCATCTTCGGTCTTGATGTGGTATCGGCCCGCATTCTCGACGGAATCGGGTTGCTCGCCTAGCATCCATTCGATCTTCTGCCGCACCGATGCCTGTTTCGGCATGCTTACGTCGACTTTCCGCTTCTTTGCCCTCCACCCTTTCCAGTCAAAAGCGTGGAGTAACACCTCGGAAAAAGGGCTTACGCATGAACTTTACTGATGATTTCAGCCCTGAAGTTAGGATCAAGCATGGCTTCCAAGCGCTTTTTCGGAAGTGACGTTTTCTTGGGGTGAGATCGGAGTAGGTGGATGGAAAGATCTCTGAGTGTGGAAAGGTTCTGCGCCGCGCTTTTGTCACGAACGGGGCTCGCGTCTTCTCCGAATACCACATCGAGTGTCCAGTGACACCGATTCTCGATCCCCCAATGACTGCGGACCAAGCCGAGTATTCTTTCGGCGTCAGGTTCCGTTGAGGAGAGATAATAGTGGTTTTCGACACTTGCCTCCGCCCCACCGGTGCCACTACCACCCATCCGACAGGTCTCCCGTCGGATACGCACCACGCAAGTCAACCCTTGCCATTTCCACGATTTGCCGAAGAAGCTCAGGTCATCTTCAACCCAGCATTCTCTCTTTTCGTATCGACCGTGGCCCTTCTCCTCGGTCGCGGCATCGCAGGGAACCGACGCTTCCTCGAAATGCCGGATTACTGCCCGGAGTGCTTCGCCTTGATTGCCTTTGGGCCCCAGGATGTACCTTCCTCCGCCATCGTGGATCTGCTCAGCAATGGTGGTCTGACAACCGGCGGCGTCTATGGTCACGGTTGCCCCCTCTAACATAAGCGAGTCGAGCAAACGTGGGATCGCTTCTATTTCGTTGCTCTTTTCTAAACATGCAACCTGGCCTACAGAGCGAGAGAGAGCGGTCGTCGATCCAAGCTCGAAGCAGGTGGACCAGGCATTTGCGGCGATCCCGGTCGTACGAACTGCGGATGGCTTTCCCGGCGATGGCGATGTGATCTCCGGAGAGAGAGCCAAACCACTTGGTCAACACCTCGATAAATTCGGTCTGCCTTACCATCATGAACACGTTGCGATAGACATCGTGTTAGGGTCGCCCCATCTAATTCGGCAAGAACTCGCGGAGCCATTCAAGGCGGTGTTTGGCGAACGTCGCCATGCCGGTCAAGTCATCACACCCGCAGAGTACGCTCAAAAGAACATCGGGCAACACATGGTATACCTTGCTGTTTTGGCGGTCGTCGTTGAGCAGGGCGAACTGATCACGGAGGGCATTGAGGGCTACTTTGTGTTTTTCAGAGAGAGGTAACTCGTCCATGAGTTGCCTCTAATAGTAATACTTAAAAGTACAAGTCACAATTTAAGTGTATGTAATGTTTTCTTCAATTGTTCATGCGTAAGCCCTGCCTGCAAGTAGTCGATCATAGGCTTCTGTTACTGGCTGCTTTAGACTAACAGAGACGCAAGAATCAACCTGGATACCTCCATTTCAAATTCTTGCAGTCACCGATCGAAGAAATGCAGCGCGAAAACCTATTCCACAACTAATTGAAGTTCAGCAATTCATGCGGCAGTCGAATTTCTGGACACTACGCCTTAACGGTGGTGGTATCACCAAGTCGTTGACCTGCTGCTGTCCTAGAATCATTGTCTCCAACATGAAACGTTGCCTAACTCTCGCATTCCCAATGGCCATCAGCGCTACCATCATTGGATTAACGGTCTCGCAGACCATCGCAGTCAAAGAAGAGGCCATCGCAAGGATCGCTGCCGCCTTGCCTGACGCGGCACCTGCGAAACCCGCTAAAGCACGCAAGTTACTCGTCTTCTCAAAAACGGCGGGTTTCCGGCATGGCTCCATTGAGGTAGGGGCGCTGAGTTTGACGGAGCTTGGCAAGAAGACGGGAGCTTTTGAAGTGACGCATTCCGAGGATGAGTCGGTGTTCGAGAAGAATTCTCTAGCAAACTTCGATGCCGTGATCATGCTCAATACGACGGGTGAAGTGTTTCGCCCGAAGGAGTGGCCCGCAGATACGGCAGAGAAGAAGAACGCACAAGACCGCGAGGCTAGGCTGAAAGCGAACCTACTTGCCTTTGTGAGAGAAGGCAAAGGGTTGGCAGGCATGCATGCCGCGACAGACACCTACAAGAAGTGGAAGGAATACAATGACATGATGGGCGGTGCGTTTGTCAGTCACCCGTGGCATAAGAATGTGCCATTGAAAAACTTGGAGCCCAAGTCTCCCGTCAACGCCGCCTTCTCTGGCGAGGGATTCGAAGTGACCGATGAGATCTATCAGTTTCGCGATGACACCGCACTGCGAAGTGAGCGTCGCATGCTCCTCGGGCTCGATGCTGATAAAATGGATCTTTCCAAAGGGTCACGTGGGGACAAAGGCTATCCTGTTAGCTGGATCGACACCTACGGCCAAGGGCGCGTATTCTACTGCTCTCTCGGTCACCGCAACGAGATCTTCTGGAATCCTGCTGTGCTCAAGCATTACCTCGCAGGCATCCAGTATGCGCTGGGCGATCTAGAGGCAGACGCCACACCGTTGACACCTTGAGTGATTCCTTCGAGTGGGTGCCCTACACGCTGACGTCGCGAGGCCCTTTGAACGCGGCAAGCAAGCGTTCCGAGTTTGAGGGAGCTTTGGTTCGCACAGACGGTGGCTATGGGTGCGTGCATCCCTGGCCTGAGTTAGGCGACCGCTCGTTGAAAGAAGAGCTCAGTGCCCTAGCCGGAAGGCAGGACACTCGACTTACGTCGGCGACCCGTCGCTGCATCGAGCTGGACGGTGAAGCACGCTTGGAGGGGCGGTATTTGTTCAAAGAACTGCGCGTTCCTGAAAGCCACGCCACCCTCACAGAAGTCACGCTAGAGGCCATATCAACGGCCTCAAATCTGGGCTACGGGCGCGTGAAACTCAAAGTGTCGCCAGCCCGTCTGAAAGACATCGCTGCCTTACTCGAAGTTTGCCCACTTCCAATTCGCCTCGACTTTAACAGTTCGTTGACGGCAGAGAGGTTGTTAGACTGGCACGCATCCTTGTCTGACAAAGCCAAAGAAACCATTGAGTTCCTCGAAGATCCCACGCCCTATGAACCGGATGTCTGGGAGACGCTTCAGTCTGCTACCGGATGGGCGTTCGCGGTGGATGCCATGCAACCCGTAGCCACCCATGGATTTCGTTTCCGCGTCCTCAAACCGGCCGTCGAGGACACCTCTCATTTCACGCCAGATGATGGAGCGTTCCTTGTCACCTCTTACATGGAGCATCCGTTAGGTCAGCTTTACGCAGCCTACGAAGCCGGACGGCTAGCCAAACGCTTTCCCAACCAGATCACATCCTGTGGATTGGCCACACATGGCTTGGTCCACCAGCTTGATCCTGTCTTGGATCTCGGTCATGGCCCGGAACTGACACTGCCTCAAGGAACTGGGCTTGGACTTGACACTTACCTCGAGAAGCTGCCATGGCAGCCTTTGTCGACATGACCATCGATACCTGGCTAGCTCAGCAGCGCGATCTGGAAGACTGCACCCTGTTTCAAACGTCTGGATCTTCAGGCAATCCCAAACACGTTGCCCTCTCCCAGTCTGCGCTCCAGGCGTCTGCTTCAATTGTAAACGCCCATCTCCAAGCAACGCCCGACGATGTCTGGTTTGGCATGTTGCCGAGACACCATATCGGCGGCTATAGCATCCACACACGCGCAGAATTGAGTGGCGCTAGCGTGGTCTGGTCAAGTAGGAAATGGAATCCCCTCGCCTTCTGCGAAGCGTGCTTGCACCACGACGTGACGCTGACTTCTCTCGTTCCCACTCAGATCTATGATCTCGTTTCAGCTGGCTGCAAAGCGCCACCCACCCTGCGTGCGATGCTTGTCGGTGGTGGCGCGCTCTCCACTACTCTGAACCAAGCCGCCCACGCTCTCGGCTGGCCGATTCTCAAGACCTACGGCATGACAGAAACGGCCTCACAAGTAGCAACGCAACTCCGAGGAAGTGCATCCGACGCCCCTTTAGTAGTCTTGCCAGGATGGGAAACTGACCTCACGACAGACGGCTTTCTTAGACTACGCGGGGAGGCGTTGTTCTCTGGATATGTGGAGGAGCAGTCTGATGATAGCTTCCGTTTCGCTCCCCACCAAGGCTGGTTCACGACCGCAGATCGCGTTTCCTTGCACAACAACACACTGACCTTTCTCGCACGCGACTGCGATCGTCTGAAGATCAAAGGTGAACTCGTCAATCTAGCAAACTTACGAGCCGATCTCGAGGCGGTAGCAAGGTCATGTATGCGCGCACCTACTGCCAGCACCCTCGTCGCCGTGGACGATCCCCGCGATGGCCAGGCGCTTGTTCTCGTAGCCCCACAACAAGATCACGCGCCCCTTCTGGAGGCGTTGAGCACAAGAATCCCGAGTTTCCTGCGCCCGAAACGAGCGATTTCTTTAGATGCGCTGCCCCGCACCGCATTGGGCAAATTGGACGAAACCTGCCTAGCCAAAACGGTGGATGCATTGACGCGTGAGGATTGTCAGTCATAATCGGCTCCATGAAAGCACTGCCAAGCCTCACGACTGCCCTCCTCATCGCGGCGTCGCCCCTCGCCCTCGGAGAAGACTGGGCACGATTTCGCGGCCCCGAGGGCTCTGGAGTAGCGGCTGCGAATACCAGCGTTCCTACAGATCTCAGCAAAGCGAATACGCGCTGGGAGATCGCCCTCAACGGAGACGGCCATTCGTCGCCTGTGGTGTTCGGCGACAAGCTCTTCTACACGGTGACTCCAACCGAAGCCCAAGAACATCGCGAAGTGGTCTGCGCACAAGTGTCAGACGGGAAAGAACTCTGGCGCTCGCGATTCGGGTTCAACAAGTACAAGCTGCACCGATTCAACAATCCATCCTCCACCTCGCCCACCGTGGATGCGGAGCGCGTGTATGTGTGGTGGAACAACGGAAAGGAATCTGAGGTCTTTGCGCTGGATCACTCCGGGAAAGAAGTTTGGAAACAGGAGTTAGGGAAATTTGAATCAGCCCATGGCGGCGGCAGTTCTGTCGCTCTGGCTGATGGCGTGTTGATCGTCCAGAAAGAGAACTTGAGTGAAGACAGTTTCATTGTCGGCTTGGATGCGAAGACTGGCAAAGAGCAGTGGAAGAGGAAGGTGCCGGCGAAACTGAAGACTCCCTATGTGACTCCGGTCATTCGACAAACAGACTCTAACAAGGAAGCGATCTTCGTCAGCACTGACAACGGGTTCTTCTCAATCGATACCAATACTGGCAAAGATCGTTGGACCTTCGATTGTAAGTTTGAACATCGCGTGGTCGCGTCGCCAGTCGTTTCCGGCAATTCCATCCTCGCCTACTGCGGCGGCGGCGCCGGTGGTAAAGACAGCATCGTCATCGAAGCGGCTCCCGGAGCGACAGAAGCGAAAGAGCGTTATCGATTACGGAAGACGCTCCCCTACGTTCCGACTGGCTTGGGAATCGCGGACCGCTGGTTTCTCGTCAATGATGGCGGCATCGGAACGTGCTACGATGTGGCTTCAGGCGATCAGCTCTGGCGCGAACGTCTCGTTCGCAAATGCTTCGCCTCTCTCATTGCTGTGGGCGCTCACATCTACGTGTTCGGCATCGATGGAGACTATCACATCTACGAGGCCGCAGACACGTTCAAGTCCATCGCCAAAGGTGAACTAAGGGCGGGCATCCATGCGACTCCGATTGTCGCTGGAGACAGCCTGATTGTCAGGACCGATGAGAAGCTACTCTGCTTTCAGAAGGGCACGGATGCCTAGACAAATCAGCTCTAGGCCCTCGCTAAACCACCGATAACGGCATGGCAGAACGCGATCGCGAAGAGTGGAAGAACTGGTTCGACGAGAATGCCTCTCGTCTGCTCCTCTACGCCCGCCAACAGACCAGAACTGGCACGGATGCGGAAGACGTCCTTCAGGACGCCTTCATCCGCATGTGGAAGACCGCCGAGAAGGAGCCTGAGCTGGGCTTGCCAAACCTTCCCTTCGCCTTCACCTCGATCCGGCGCTGCGCCATCGATCTTGCCCGGAAGAACCAACGGCGCCAGCATCGTGAAGAGGTGGCGCATGAAGAGCAAGATGACGTCCAATGGTTCGAGGATGGCCTAGAAGATCAGGAGCGGAACGCCGCCCTCGAGCAGGCGATGAAGCGGCTGCCTGAGAAGTATCAAGAAGTGCTGACCCTGAAGATCTGGGGCGAACAGACCTTTCAGGCCATCGCGGCTCTTCACGGCATTTCCATAAACACAGTTGCCTCTCGGTATCGCTATGCCTTGCAAGGGCTCCGTCGCGAACTGGAATCCGATCTCCATTTGACCTCATGAACACCTCAGAGAATCAACATCCCCAGCTCTCGCCCGAGGAAGCGACGCTTGAAAACGAACTCAAGCGCCTCCGGCCAGCATCCATACCTCCGCCTATCCGCGAAATGGCTCTGCAGTCACTCGAATCAACAAATTTGAACTCTGAAGATCATGCCCTAGCCGAGCGTCTTACCTCTCTATGCCCTGCAGCACCTTCCGGGGGGCTTTGGGACTCCATCGCGAGTCAGCTGCATGACGACACCTCAGATAAGGTCATCAACGTGCCTATGTGGCGCGACTTTGCACCGGTCTTTAATGTCGCCGCCATGGTCGCGGTGGGTTTATTTGCCGCAATTGCCATCCTCAAGCCAGACGCTCAAACTAATAGATCGGTCTCGGCAGAAGCGCCAGACGCTCAAACTAATAGATCGGTCTCGGCAGAAGAGCCAAACGGACAGCTTGTCCCGATCAGTCACAGTGGCGCGATTCAGGACAACACTTGGGTGCGATTCATCGAGAAGGACGAGCACGTCTACGAGCAACGATCGCAGACGCGTAAGGATCATTCCCACTACAAGTTCGGTCCAGATGTCCATGTCGAAGATGAGGTGACACGAGAAACGGATGTCTATTCTCCAATAAAAACTTTCTGAGAGCATGAAGAATGAGCATTCCCGTAAAACCTTAAGAGGAATGAAGTTATTTGGATTTGTTACGGTTTTAACGGGGTTATCCATCTCCATCGGATGGAGCCAGGAACAGCCGAAAGAGCCCATTGCCCCGAGCGTACCTGGCCCGATTCCCAAGCACATCCTTAAAAAGCAGGAGCTTGCTCAACCCAGCGCCCCACCAGTCAGTCGCCTCGGCCTTGGTGTCGAGGAAGTCTCACCACAGACGGAAGGGCTCCGAGTCCTAGTTGTGATGAAAGGCAGCCCAGCAGAGCACGCTGGACTCAAAGCAGAGGATGTCCTGGAACGCTTTAACGACCAGCTACTTATCGCTTCGAAGCAATTAGAAGTTTTAGTCAAGAGGAGTCCGGTAGGAACCGAAGCTGTCCTCAGCCTGAGAAGGAATGGTGAAGTTCTCCAGATCTCGGTAACCCTCGAGGCGGCCCGGCAGTCTCCCCCACCTTCGCCGCAGCTTGTATCGAAGGACTTCGCGATCACTCGCAGAGTTGTTCGTCTCACAGTCGGACGAGGAGATACCTGCACCACGGTGATCTTGACCAATCATGATCAGCAGGCCCAACTCATCATTACAGAGCAGGAAGCCGTTGAATTCGATGGGCCAGTGAGGGATGAATCAAAGATCCCACCTCATTTGCGCGAAAGCATTCGGCAGGTCGCCAAGCTAGAGAACGGGATGTGGACCTTTCACCTTCCCATTCGTCTCCCGGTAGATGGATCTACAACTCAAGAAACCAGGCTAAATTTTGATAAATGATTGTGATTCTAGTGGCATCTATGCCTTTATGCCTCTAGCTTTAAAACATCATGTTTCTCAGAAAAGCTTTTATTCTCACTATTGGGGCTGGGCTTTCTATACTTGGACAGGCCTTCGGTATATCGCTCGTCCAGTCTGACGGAACGTTCGTTGCCTTTAAGGCTGAGCTGGGATCGTTGAACGATGCCCCCTCAAACGGCAGCAAGTTTGATGGGATGGCTCCAGCCGGGGGGTCGCTTGGGGACTACCTGAGCATGAAGACAACATCTGGCACGGTTTCCTTCGATGTCGTTTTCCTAGACAACGAATTTTACACCGTTTACGCTCGCCCTCGGGAGGAGACAAGCAAAACGCCCTCGATTGATCTGACATTCAATGGTGCGACTAGCACCTCGACCCTGAATGTCGCCCCCAGCACACAATTTGCTTGGGTTCATCTCCCTGGTGCTGATTTTACTCCCGCTGGAACCCCAGGCCTGATCGAAACGGTGACCTTTACCGCCACGGGCGGGGCGGATGCTGGATACGATGCTTTCGCGCTGGAGAAGCGGTCTGCAGTGAACGGAGGTGGGTTCTCGGTCAACGACACGACTATTTCTCAAGGACAGTTAAGTATTCCTATTCCCGAGCCTTCCACCTTACTCCTTCTACTCCTAGGGCAGATCCCTCTCTTCCTAAGAAGGCGCGCGCTCTAGCAGGCCACTATTTAGACACATGGGCAAAGCCATTGTCTGCGGCTCTTGTGTGGTCGACCTTCCTTGCCTCAACGTTCACTTGAGCAAAGCTATCGGGCGCGGCCAGACGTTGCCCATAGAGCCCATCGTCCCAAGTAGCGGCGGCATCACTTGCAACACAGGCCTAGCCTTGCAGCGGCTAGGCATCACGACCCAATTGCTCACCCTCACAGGGCAGGATGCCTGGGGTCACTTCATCCGGCAAACGTTAGTAGATGCGGGAGTTGGGATTGATATGCTTTCCACCCATTCAGAAGCACCCACCACAGCGGTCGTGGTGATCATTGATGAAGACGGCAGCCGGAGCTTTTTAGCACCTGCCGTGAAGACGGCGACCAAATTTCTTGATGCCGAATTCGTGCGGGCTCAGACAACCCACCTTAAGAAAACCGACTACTTTGTCCTCGGCTACTATGGCCGCATGCCTCTGCTAGAACCCGAGCTCCCCTCACTACTAGCAGAAATTCAGAGATACGGCTGTCGCACCGTCATGGATAGCGCTGACGATGGCGGCGACGCCGCACAGCTCGCCAAGATCCTCCCCCACCTCGACATCTACGTGCCATCAGAGGCCGAAGCCTCGCAGCAAACAAATTCTTCAAACCCCGAGGAGATGATCGACTGGTATCGTCAGCACAACGACTACGGTATTCTCGGCGTCAAACTCGGAGAGAAAGGCGCTCTACTTCACTCGCCTGAGGAAGGCCTGCTCATGCTAGATGCCTGCGAACCGCCTTTGCCGATCGTCGACACCACTGGTGCTGGAGATTGCTTCATAGCAGGTCTAATCGCTGGGTTAGACCATGGTCTGACTGTGAAGGAAGCAGGGACCTGGGCCACAGCAGCAGGAGCTCTTGCAGTCACGAAACGCGGTGGCCACCAAGGAGTGACCAGTTTAGCAGCACTGCAAAGCCTACTCTAGCATTACTAGAGATGCCGTATGCATACGGCGTCAACATACAGCACCTGACGACCGCCAACTGGATTCAAGCCTTCCGACGATAGGCAAACACAAATGAGACCTGGTAAATCAGGATCAGAAGAAAGAGACCGTTCTAAGGAACTCTAAGTTTGAGGCTTAATGTTCAAGCTTCAATCTTCCACACACAGATCACCAGGCCCCACTCATGTAGCTTTCCAACACACACACACACCAGCTGGCCAGATCGAAACGAGAAAAGCAGTGGAGGACGTGTCCCCCACTGCCATGCACGATACGACCAACTCGTATTTCCTTCTAAAAATATGTTAGCCAGCGCTCTCTCGCTTACTCCATTCCAGGGGAATGCGTGTAAGCAGGTGCGCCGTGTTCTTCGATATCCATGCCAGCTTCTTCCAACTCTTTTGATACGCGGATGCCCATCGTCGCTTTGAGGATCATCATCACGATGAAGGAGAAGACAAAGGCGAACGCACCGATCGACACCGTGCCTATCACCTGCTCGACCACGCTATGGTCAGGATTTGTGGAGAAGATACCGACAGCGATGGTTCCCCAAACGCCGCAGACACCATGAACAGAAATTGCACCTACTGGATCATCAATCTTGATCTTATCAAAGAAGACGATGGCAAAGACGACGATCACTCCAGCGACGCCACCCATCAGAATAGCACTGAACTCCGACACTGTATCTGCACCCGCCGTGATACCGACTAGGCCAGCAAGAATACCGTTGAGAGCCATTGAAAGATCGGGCTTCTTGAGGAAGATCCAAGCAGCTGCGATCGCAGCCACCGCGCCAGCACAAGCACCGAGCGTCGTGGTCACGAAGACGAAGGAGACGAGCTTAGGGTCAGCACTGAGCACTGAACCGCCATTGAAACCATACCAGCCTAACCAAAGGAGAAACACCCCGATGGTCGCAAGTGGCATGCTGTGTCCAGGGATGGGCTTAATGCCATGGGAAGAATACTTCCCGGAGCGAGGCCCCAGCACGAGGACCGCAGCGAGAGCAGCAAAGCCACCGAAGGCATGAACGACAGATGAACCGGCAAAGTCGTAGAAACCACGATCATCAAGCCAGCCTGCGCCCCACTTCCACGAACCCGTGATAGGATAAGCGAAGCCGACTAGCAAGACCGCAAAAATCATAAAAGGACCGAGCTTGATCCGTTCTGCGACGGCACCAGAGACGATCGTCGCACCCGTAGCAGCGAACATAGCCTGGAAAATGAAGTCACCCCACCAAGTGTAGCCTGCATTGTAGGCATCGGTCGTTTGCGAAACATCATCTAGACTCTGAGCAAACCAGCTACCAGTCGCGAAGAAGTTGTTAAACTCGCCCGGATACATGGCATTGAAGCCCCACATCGCGTAGAGCAGGATTCCCGTAGAAAGAATCCAAACATTCTTAAACAGAATGTTAACCGTGTTCTTTTGCTGTGTTAGACCTGTTTCAAGCGAGGCAAAGCCCAGGTGCATGATGAACACCAACGCTGCCGAGATACAGATCCAGAGGTTATTGATGGTAAAGATAGGGAAGCCGGGCGAACTAGAGAAAGCATCATAGTCGGCGTAGGCTGGAGCATCTTGCGCGAGCAGGAGAAAGTCTCCTGCTGTCAAGGCCAAGCCTCCGGCTACTGCCATCTTGATGATATTGCGAGTCTTATTCATAGTGAACGTTCAACTGTTAGTTAATTGGGTTGGAAGGAGATGGGTTGGTTTACTTGCTAGAGTTTCACTACCTAGGAATCGAACCCAAGTGATGCTTAAGATTTGGAAAGCATTGCCCGTGCCAACTCTGAACAAATTGTCCAACCTCGATGAAATCGGCGCCATCACGTCCCCAACTGCAGATTCTTGATCAGTGTTGTATCGCCTTGATTGGCAGTTGCTTTCACCGCATGGCCGTCCAGCTTCCTTAAGTAATCCTAGATTCTATGGAAATCAGAAAACTACTTGCCGCCGCGGCCGCTCTAGCGGCCACCCTCTTCCCTCTCGCAGCCGAAGAGCAGTATTATCACTGTGCGCACTGCGCGATCATGGCCGCCCATCATCCCAACAAACCCGGGGCCGTTCTAAAAAACCAATATGCCCCCGACCGCATCGTGGATGTACTTCATCTAAAGCTCGAGATCACACCCGATTTCGAGACACAAGAGCTGGTAGGAATCGCCACGCTGGACTTTTCACCCATAGCAAAGCCAGTTTCGCAGCTACGTCTGAATGCAAAGGATTTGCAAATTCACGAGATCACGAGCGGGCAAGCCATCGCCGCACATCAACAAACCGAAGAGTTTCTCGAGATCACGTTCGCAGAACCGATCCCCGCCTCAGCCAAGGCCCAGGTGGTGATCAAATACGAAGCCATGCCCAAGAAGGGCCTCTTCTTCCGCTCGGCAGCAATGGGCTATGCTGCGGGTGATGAACAACTCTGGACTCAAGGCGAACCGCAAGATCATCAGCACTGGTTTCCGAGCCACGACTACCCGAACGAGAAGTTCACCACCGAGGTCATCTGTCATGTGCCGAACGACATGGTCGCTCTTTCTAATGGGCGTCTCGTCGAAGAAAAGACGAATGGAGAACTCAAGACGTTTCATTGGCTGCAAGACAAAGTCCATGTCAACTACCTCGTCACTCTCGTCGCTGGCTACTTTGAAAAGCTCGAAGACACCCATCGCGATATTCCCATCGCCTTGTATGTGCCTCCCTCCAAGAAAGCACTCGCCAAGAATACCTTTCAAGACACCAAGAAGATCCTCGCCTACTTCGAGGAAGAGATCGGTGTTCCCTATCCTTGGGACAAGTATTACAACGTCTGCGCCATCGACTATATGTTTGGCGGCATGGAGAACACCAGCTTAACTACTCTCACAGTAAACACCTTGTTCCCAGACGAGGTGGAGAATCTCCGCAGCAGCCGTTCCCTAGACGCCCACGAAGCTGCCCACCAGTGGTTTGGGGACTTGGTGACCTGTCGAGACTGGAGCCATCTCTGGCTGAACGAGGGTTTCGCAACCTACTATTCCCTTCTTTACGACCGTCACTCACAAGGCGAAGATTTCTTCAAATATGGACTCTATCAGAATGCCCAAGGCATCTTCCGAAATGACAAAGATATCATTCCCATCGTCTACAAAGGCTATGGCGATCCTATAGAACAGTTCAGTTTCCGTGCCTACCCGAAAGGTGGCTGGGTCCTCCACATGCTACGCACAAAACTCGGTGAGAATCTGTTTCGTCAATGCGTGAAGACCTATCTTGAAACGCACGCCTACAAAACGGTCGTCACTCAAGACCTCGTAGAGATCTTTGAAGAACTCAGCGGCCGCTCGCTGTCCCAGTTCTTTGATCAATGGGTCTACCTGTCAGGCTATCCGACTTTGAAAGTCAACTACAAATGGGACGAGTTGGCTAAGCAGGTGAAACTTACCATCACCCAAGACCAGATGAAGAATGAGAAGCGTCCGCTCTTTGATTTCCCACTTCCAGTGCGTTTCAAACTGGGCGACAAGGTTCACGACGAAACCATCACCATCTCACAAGAGCGCGAGGACTTCTACATCGGTCTTCCTAGTGCCCCTGACATTGCGCGAATCGACCCTGACCTCACCGTCCTCGCCAAGATCAACTTCAAACCGTCCGACAAGCAGCTCATCGCCCAGATCGAGGACTCCACTGACGCCATCGGTCGCCTCGAAGCCGCCAAGCAGCTCGCGGACAAACGAAACGTCGAAAAACTAAAGACCGCGCTCAATGAGGATGCCTTCTTTGCCGTCCGCGTGGCCGCTGCTGAAGGGTTGCAGAGCATTCACAATGATGACGCCTTTGCTGCTCTGAAGGACTCTCTTGCGCAGACAGATGCTCGTGTTCGCAAAGCTGTCGTCCGAGCCCTGACATCGTATTATTCTGATGACGCATTCAACGCCCTCAAGAGCGTGGCCGACCAGGAAAGCAATCCAGAAATTCGCGCCAATGCTATCCGCGCCATCGGCAAATATTCCAAGCCGGAACTCATGAGCGACCTCCTGGAGTTACTGCAAAGCGACTCCCACGGCCACGCCATCGCCCGCGCAGCCATTGATGCCATGCGGTCGCAAGATGACGCTTTTTACGTGGAACCACTAAAGCGAGCTCTCGAAACGGACGAGGCCAAGTTCACAAGCGGCGGCTTTGCGTCAGCGCTAAGTGTCCTTGGGCATCTAGCTCGAAATGAAGAGGCCAAGACGAAAGTGCGTTCCTTTCTCATGCAACACGTCGATCACCTGAAACGCAACGTGGCACGAGCAGCCATGGGTGCTCTCGGGACTCTCGGCGATGCGAAAGCCGCTGCTTTGCTAGAATCTTATGTCGCGGCAGACTCCGAATCAGCAGACGGCAAAGCCGCGAAGAATGCACTCAACCAGCTGCGCAAGAAAGCCGGTCCGCCGGTCCCAGCAGAAGTCAATCGTCTCCGAGGTGAGGTCAACGACCTGCGCTCGCAACTCAAGCAGCTCAATGGCGATATCAAAACGCTACGCGCACGCTTCAAAGAGTCGTTGGAAACAGAGAAGCAAGAGCCGGCCCCAGCAGCCAAGTAGCCCTTTCAAACCAGCTTCGCTTCAGCCGCGGCGACAACGTCATGCACGGTGATCTCGTTGAGGAGACCGCTAGGGTGCTTTAGCACCCGCACATGCTCCTGTTGTGGCGCCCACACAGACTCTTCGGTTGGTCCAAAGAGCACGAGACTCGGCACACCCACCGCCCCCGCCAGATGAGAGATCCCGCTGTCATGACCGAGATAGAGTTTACACTGAGCCAACGCAGCGCCTAGCACCGGCAGGGGCAAGCGATTCGCTCGAAGGATCGGAAGATCTAATTCGTCGAGGCTCTCAAGAAACTTCGAGACGGCTTCCTCCTCAGCTTCACCCGTGGAGACGAGAAATCGCCTCGCCGGCTCGGCCTCGTGGAGTCGGAGGAGAACATCTCGCCATCGACTCAGCTCCCAATTCTTGTAAGGGCTTCCGCTTCCAGGGTGCACCGCAACGACAGGACCTGAATCGATACCGAGAAAGGTTCTCGCTTCCTCCACGACTGGAGAAGCCATCTTCAACAACGGCTTAGCCGTCTCCTCTTCGAGAAACAGCGCAAGACTTTCTAACGGTTTCGCAAGCTGTTCCGCAGCAGGCGGCCCATCATTGGCCACCCGATGGGAACACTCTATCAGCGTCTGCACACCCGCACGCTCCAGATTCTCTCGCAAGATCCCATCCGGATCGTAGAGATAGCTGACCACGACACTAAACTCGGCAAAGTAAGCGCAGAGCTCTTCATTCAGATCAGCTCCCTTGGCAAAGAATGAGGCTAGCGCGCCATACTCAATCGAACGCGTTCGTTTCGCATAACCCGACGCTTCAGCCAAGCTAATGATAGACTTGTATCCCATCACTTCCAATTCAGCGTCCGGCAAACCTTCCGTAAGAAGCCGAATCGCCGGCACTGTCAGGATGAAGTCGCCAATCGCCCCACCTCGAATAACGAGTATCTTGCCCATAGATGCGTCCGTTAGTTGCGGTAAAGAACTCCAAACACGGCCAGCCACGTGGTCACGATCAAGGTAAGAAATCCAGTCGCGCTGGCGAAGACCATCAACTCAAGTCCCGGTACGACAAGGCTCACGATCATTACGAGAAGAACGATGACATTAATCACCCCAAGTAGTCCATAAAGGTATTTCCCTTTAGGATGATCATTTGTCAGGGCCATCCCCACAGGCACGGCCATGCAAATGCAGCCGCCTCCAAGCGCGATAAGCGTCGATTGCCCCGTGACAAATCCAGCCACGAGCGAGACGAGACCGACAACGACGCCACCTCCAACAACCACGGCATCCACTCGATCGATCAACCGCAATGCCCGGCGTGCCTTACGATCACCCAGCACAATCAGCGAGCCCACCGACTTGGCGACAAATGTCCAGACGACAAACAGCAAGTAAACCACGCCAATACCAGTGGAGATGCCAGGTGACACATTGCGAAGTACGCCTCTCAGAAGCTGGACGCCAAGGAGTAACCCAATAATCAAACCAAAGCGCTGACCACTGGTCAGTCGCGTCATGAAGAACCCATAGCGAAGATAGCT
>CALLLI010000465.1 GCA_938082635.1 uncultured Verrucomicrobiales bacterium | reverse complement strand
TCGTCTGCGGATACCGCCGCACGCGCCCGACGGCTTGGCGCTCGAACGCCGCCGCCGCCGCGAGCGACGCGAGCTCCGGCGCCGTCGGCGACGTGACCGGCGCCGCGTACGGGTGCGCCACGATCACGTGGCTGGCGACGTGCAGGTTCAAGCCCGAGGCGTGGTGCTGGTAGGAAACGAAAAGCACGCGGGGCGAGTCCGCGCTCGGAGACTGGAATCGCGCCACCGTCAAGGCGCGCGCCGACGCATCCCCGAGCAGCGTCGCGACGTCGCCCGGACGGAAGACATCGTTCGCCGCCGCCGCCGCCGCCGCCGCCGCCGCCGCCGCGCACGCGGCGATGGCGTCGGGCCACTGCGCGAACACCACGATCTTGTCGTCGGGGCGCGTGCGAAGGATGTTGGTCACGGCGGACACGAGCGCGGAAGTCTTCGCGCTCAAGTCTTCGGACCCTTCGGAGGAGGGACCGGTTTCGGCGTCGCTTTCCCTCGGTTCCGCCTTTCCCGAAAGCGGTCCCGCCTCCTGCTCGTCCGCGCCTCCCCCCCGGCCGTCCCGGCGGTGCGCGAACGTGCACATGTCCCGCCTGCGCGTCGGCGCGCGGCACAGCGGGCACTGCACTTGCCTGTTTTTGAAAAAGCGCGCGCCGCGCGACGCGAGGATCAGCCGCGCGACGCACGCGGCGTCGAACGCGTGCGCGCAGCGAAGCACCGTGACCGTCTTCCCGCGCAGGCGCTCGAAGCACACCGAACACTCGGCGGTTTCGTCGCGCAGAGCGGCGGCGGCGGCGGCGACAAACGCCGAGTCGCGCCGACCGCGGTCGAGCGCCGCCAGGACGGAGGCGAGCTCGAGCCGCGCCGCGGCGACGGGATCCCGATCCCGATCCCGATCCCGATCGCTTTCGGGCACGATCGTGGCGTTTCGGTCGAAAGAACGCTCACTTAGGTCAATGCTTTCTTGATTCCGTACGCTTGCCCAAGCATTCTAGCATTCGATATCATGAAATCCCTCACACTTCTTCTCGCGGCCATGCTGTGGTCATGCGCCATCTCGTTGCGGGCGGAGATCATCATCAATGAGATCCACTATGACCCGATCGCGCCTGGGCTGAATGACGAGTTTATCGAACTTCACAACTCTGGAGACGCTGCTGTTGATCTGTCAGGCGGGCGACTTTCTGGCGCGGCCACCTACACCTTTCCCGAAGGCTCCGCTCCCATCGATCCTGGCGGTTACCTTGTGGTGGCGCTTGAACCGTCGAGCCCACGTTTTCAAGGAGTTGACATCGTCGTTGGTCCTTGGGCGGGTCGACTGAGCAGTGATGGGGAACGTGTGGTTTTGCGAGGTGCCGATGACAAAGTGATCGATGAGGTCGACTTTGAAGTCCGCTTTCCTTGGCCGATTGCGCCGGCGGGTGACGGCCCGTCGATGGAACTGCTCAACGCCGCCTTGGACAATGATCTGGGAAGTTCCTGGCGACCGTCCCTTGGCGAACCCACCCCAGGAGCCGCGAACAGTGTGTTGACAGACAACGCGCCGCCTAACATTCGCCAAGTGGCAAACGATCCCAGCACTCCTATGTCTGGCGAAGACACCACCATCTCAGTCAAGATCACCGACCTGGACGGCGTGACGAATGTCGTCTTGCATTACCTCATCGTCGAAGCTGGCGACTACATCCCAGCCTTCACTCCGTACTCGGTTGCTGCACTTCTGGCTGATCCCAGCATAGAGCGTCGGATGAGTGCTGGTTACGCAGAGGGTCTCTTCACCGGAAGTTGGCCGAGCGAACCCATGACCTCGCTCGATCCAGAGGGTGCCCATGAAGATACTGACAATGACGCGATTTACACCGTGACCTTGCCAGCCCAGGCGAACCGCACCCTTGTCCGCTACTACATCACGGCGGAGGACGGCGAGGGAAACGAAGTTCGCGCCCCTTTCAAAGATGATCCCTCGCTGAACTTCGCCTTCTTTGTCTACGACGGAGTGCCTGACTACGTTGCCTCAGAAGATTCTTCCCAGGGAAATGGGCATGTCTATTCGGCGGAACTCCTGCAAGAGCTCCCCACTTATCACTTGCTCACAACCAACGAGAATTGGATGCAGTGCCTGGCTTACAACAGTCGCGATCAGCATCCGCGCTCTGCCATGAGTGCTAGGAGTTACTACAATTGGAGCGGCACCATCGTTTATGATGGGCGCGTTTATGACAACATCTCGTATCGATTGCGCGGCGGAAATGGGCGTTATCAGCTTAGAGGCAAACGCTCGATGAAATTCAAGTTCAACCGAGGCAACTACTTCCGGGCCAAGAACAATCGCGGGGAACCTTACGAAACCACCTGGCGCGTGCTTACGACTAGTAAGATGTTAGGCAATCGCCTGACCGGCACGTTCGGGATTCGCAATCGCCCCGGAAATTTCGGCCTCGTGGACACCGTGAATGGGCAGATATGGGAACTCTTCGGGGTTCCCGCTGTGCGGACCCACTGGTTCCATTTCCGTGTCATCGATGACGCCGCAGAAGCGCCTGACCAGTATGGTGGCGATTTCTATGGCTTGAGCTTGGCCCAAGAACGCATCGACGTCCGCTTTCTCGAAAGCCGTGGCCTGCCCAAGGGCAATCTCTACAAACTCACCGACCAGTCCGAGAATTTCGTAGGCGTCGGGAGCAAAGGCTCCTCGTCTGATGGTCTCCAGCAATTGCGTTACCAAGCGCCGAACGCGCCACAGAATGCGGAAGACTACACCAACCTCTTTTCCATGCTGCGCCCCACTCGCGATGACGCTTGGCTTCGAGCCCATGTGAACTGGGACATCTGGTATCGCTACACCGCCGTGGAGGAAGCGATTCGCCACTACGATTACTGGGCGGATGCGGATAAGAACATGGTGCAGTACTTCGCGCCCAGCCCTAACAATGAATTGGGTCAATACTGGCAATTGCCCTACGACTCGGATGCCAGTTGGGGGCCGAGTTGGAATGAGGGCTTCGACTATGCCGGAAATGCCATCCGACGGAAAGACGAATTTCAAGTCGAGTTTCGAAACACCCTCCGCGAATTCCGCGATCTGGTCTGGCAGCCTGACGTGATCGCGAATCTTATCGATGACGCCACAGCCGTGATCGATGACTTCCACCCTGCAGACTGGGATCGGTGGCGGGATGCTCCGACGGCCACGGGTACGACGGATACTGGTACCCTGGCTTCGAAGGTGGAAGACATGAAGCTCTTTGCTTTTGAGGGAAACCTCAGTTATCCCGGCGGCAATGTGGGCGCTGGCGGGCGAGCTGCCCATCTCGATGACATGATGGAGGACGCGGCCATTGCGAAGACGCCAACCATCACCTTTGCAGATAATAGTAGTGCGGCCATTGATGCCGTTGCCGTGCAATCGACGGCCTACAAAGCCGCTTCCATCTTCGCACCCTCCGAACTCGCGAAAGTGGAGTGGCGCGTCGCTGAAGTCACAGACGCCAATGCTCCCAGTTATAATCCTGAAGCCGTGCGCATGTACGAGATCACCTCTCTCTGGACGAACGATGGCTCGACCGATCTTTCCGTCTCAGTTCCCACCAACCTCCTCAAAGTGGGCCATGCCTATCGGATCCGCGTTCGGCATTGGGACACCACCAATCGTGTCTCCCATTGGTCCGAATCCTTGCATTTCATCGCCAAAGAACCCACCGACGGGGCGGCCTTGCGCGATTCTTTGGTTCTGACAGAATTGATGTACCATCCTGCGCCTGCCTCTGACACAGAAGCTGAAAGTGGCTTTGACGAATCTGATTTCGAATTCCTCGAAGTTTGGAATCGCGGGAACACGTCGCTCGAACTCACGGATTTGCGCTTCACCAAAGGCGTTGATTTCGATTTCATCGAAGGGACATCCTTGGCGGCTGGCGCCTACGGCCTCGTCGTGGCCAATCGCGCGGCCATGGTAGCCCGCTACGGCGCGGACCTTCCGATTCTCGGTGAGTGGGAATCAAACTTCTCGCTCAGCAATCGCGGCGAACGCCTCAAGCTCGCCTTTGGCGCGGGCAATGCCATCTTGGAGTTTCTCTACGACGATGCCGATCCCTGGCCGGTGTCTGCTGATGGTGAAGGCTTTTCCCTCACATTGAACGATCCCACAACGGTCGGCGCAGATGCCTATGGAGAGGTCGGGTCTTGGCAGCCCAGCGCCGCTGTGGGTGGCACGCCCGGAGCACCAGAAGGGGAACGTGAACTCACGGGATTCGACATCTGGTTAGCCGATCGCGGCCTTGTCGATGCCGAAGGAGATCCTGACCAGGACGGCATCACGCATTTCGGAGCCTTCGCCATGGGAGTGGATTTGTTAGCCGAAGGCGTGCCTTCGAGCAAAGCGTTGCCCGTCTATGATGGCACCACCCTCCGCGTCCGCTTCCGCGCCTCCGGTGTGACGGAGACCCTGGAGTTTTCGAAAGATCTCAAAGCTTGGGAACCCGAACAGATCACCATCACCGATGTTCAAACCAATGGCGACGGCACCGCCACCCTCCTCTATGATCTCGTGCCCGAGACTCCCGGCTACTGGCGCATTCGGTTCTCCTTAAGCCGCTAGTATCGTTTGAGAAGATACGTTTAGGTTCACGTTCTTGGTCTTTTCGCCCCAACAGTGCGTCGCCAGTCGGCGAGCTTCTTCTTCAGCAGGGTGACGGTTTCTGGGTTCTGTGAGGCGACGTTGGTTGACTCGGTGGGATCGTTCTTCAGATGGAAAAGCTCATCATCACCGGCTTCGAACTTCTCGATCAGTTTCCAATCACCGGACCGAATGGCTCCAGCCGAGACGCCGCCGAGGAAGTGCGGCTTTTCTAGAGGGTAATGCCAGGCGAGGAATTCGCGGTCTGGCTTTTCACTCGCATTCTCTATGTGGCTCAGGATTGAGATGCCATCGAGGGTTTGTGCTGGGTCGGGTTGAATGCTGGTCGCTTCTAAGAGGGTCGGGTAGAAGTCGGTGTTGATGGTGGGCATGTCAGACACTTGGCTGGCCCGGATGCGGGCAGGCCATCGGATGATCATGGGCACGCGAATGCCGCCTTCGTAGAGTTGGCTCTTGCCGCCGCGCAAGGGCGCATTGGAGGTCACGTTGGTCTCACCGCCGTTGTCGCTGGAAAAGATCACGAGGGTGTTCTTGGTCAGGCCCAGTTCCTTGAGTTTGGCGCTGATCAAGCCCAGACCGTCGTCGATCGATTCTAGCATGGCTGCTAAATGAGGATTGTGGTCACCGGCCCAATGATGGCCAGGGTCTCCTTTGCCCAATCTGGCATCCTCACACAGATAGCACTTCTCTCGTGTGGACGGGCCGGGAGCGTGTTTCTTGCAGTACTTGTCGACGAGATCGGGTCGGCCGTCGAGAATGGTGTGCGGTGCGTAGTGACTTAGGTAGAGAAAGAACGGACGATCCTTGTTTCGTTCGATGAAGTCGACCGCTTCAAGGTTAAGTCGATCTGTGAGGTATTCGTTATCTCCAAGTCGATTCTTTGGGAGATCAATCCAACGGATGGGCTGGGTTCGGAAAACGTAAGGCCAGGTGTTGGCGCCATTGCCGACCGACTTGACTTCGCTCCCAGTATTCCAATCAAACCCGTGGTCGGTCGGACGCCTTTCGACCTCGGCACCATGGTGCTTGTAGCCGGTGAGATGCCATTTGCCGATCATCCCGGTGGCGTAACCATGCGGCTTCAGCATCTCTGGCAGAGTCATTTGCTTCAGCGACAAGCCATCACTTGCGTCGGCTCGCAAGAAGTCGGTGATTCCCAATCTCGCTGGAGCCTGGCCGGTCAAGAAGGCTGCTCGGTAAGGCGAACACACGGGCGCGGCCGCGTAAGTGTGCGTGAACCGCATGCCTTCGTTGGCCAGGCGGTCCAGATTGGGTGTTTCGTTGAAGGTGTTGCCATAGCAACCTAGCTCGCTCCAGCCAAGATCATCGGCGAGGACGAAGATGATGTTAGGTTTAGACGATGGTTCGGCGACTGCTTTTGCTAGCAGAGCCGCCACACAGAGATATTGAAGGAAGCAGAAACGAATCATGCGAGCTGCGGTTACTCTTCGAATGCGACCTGGACTTCCAGGATCCCGACGCAGGCGTCTTTCTGAGGCGTCATGAGAATGCGGATGGCATCACATTGCAGTGGCGCTGCGGGATGAACGACGTTGTATTGATTTGCTCGAGTGTCGTAGCGGTCGGTGGTGTAGAGTTCGAAGGGGATCCACTTGCCGTCCTTCTCCACTTCGAGCGACCACTCTTTGGGGAAGCGGACATCTTCGCGGTCCTGCATCCAGTAGACGCCAACGCTGCGGATGTTCTTGGTCTTGTCGAAACGAGCTTCCACCTGCTGCGGATTGCCTTTCTGTGGTCGGCTCGTCCAACGTGGCACTTTGTTTCCGCTAGACCACTGCGGCTCCATGCCGTCACCGATGGCCGATACGGTATCGAGTGGTGAGGTGTGTGAGGCTTTGAGCGATGCGAAGATGCTCTCCTTGGGCAGGGCGTGTGGGTCGAAGATGGCGAGTGATTTATCGCGGGGCAACCAGACGGTCATTGAGCCCACGCCGCGATTGTTCCAGGCGTAGTAGGGTGTTAGAACCAAGTTGGTGCTTTCCGTCCCGCCGTCTTTGGTCAGAGCAGATGCCGGGATGTTCAGTTGGATGAACGAGCCTGAATCGATGGTCTTGGTGGTGACTTTGGTCTTCGAGGAATCTGGATTCTCAGAGAGGAAATACCGTTGTGTGGGGCCGCCGTTGTCGATGCCTTCCGTGCAGAGGACGAAGGGGCCACGTGTTAGAGCCACGCGGTTGCGGTTTGCTTCCACGGATTCATGGCATTCACTCACACGCAGCGGCATGGGTAAGTTCAACACCACATGATCACCAGCGCGCCATTCTCGCTTAATCGTGGCGAACCCATTCTGGAGTTCCGTCTTCACGGGATCGCCATTGACGGTAAGCGTGAATGTACTCGGGGCGGAGTCGACGTATCGGTAGAGATCGCCTGGGACGAAGCGATCTTGGGCCCAGGTCGGGATGCGGAGATGCATCTGAAATTCCGCTGCTTTGTCAGGACTGACGGAAATGCTAATTTCGCCGTCATTCGGGTAAGCGGTCTTCTGCTCGATCCCGACGTCGACGCCACCCATGTTCACGGTGGTTTGGCATTCTGAGTAGAACGTGACATAGAGATTGTCGTCGTCATGGGCAAAGGTCATTCCTGGCACCTGCGGAATCACGCGTGCTAGATTGGAAGGACAACAAGCCGTGCCAAACCAAGGCGCACGCTCTGCCACACCGTGATTGAAGGGGTATTTCCCGTCAGCTTCTAACGGATTCACGTAGAAGAAGCGATTCCCCTCCAGGTTAACGGCAGCCAGGACATTGTTGAGCAAAGCCACTTCCGCAACATCGAGGTACTTGGCATCTTTGTGGAAGAGAAACATGCGGTAGTTGAACAGGACATTGCCCACGGCAGCGCAGGTTTCGTTGAAGGCGTGGGCATTGGGCAGTTCATACTGCGGGCCGAAGCCTTCGATTCCATGCACGGCTCCGAGGCCGCCTGTGATGTGCATGCGTGTGTCTGTGATGTTGCCCCAAATACGATCTAACGCTTTGCCGTAGCCGGGTTCTCCCGTAAGGGTGCCGACGTCTGCCATGGCTGAATAGAGATAGGTGGCGCGCACGGCATGGCCGACGGCTTCGCTCTGCTCCAGGACAGGCTTGTGTTGCTGGGCATAGGTTGGCGACATCACGCCTTCGCCATCTGGAACGTAGGTGATGCCACGGACCTCGAGGAATTTTCGTGCCATGTCTAGATAGAGCTTCTTGCCCGTGACGCGGTAGAGTTTGACGAGTGCGAGTTCGAGTTCCTGATGACCCGGAGCCTGCTGGATCGGCTTGCCATCGTTGTAGTCAGGATCGCCTTCGAAGAAGACTTTGTTAATGTGCGTGGCGCTCTTCTCAACGACGTCGAGAAGCTTCTTCTTGCCGGTGGCCTGGTAGTAAGCAACCGCGGCCTCGTAGAGGTGCCCCACGTTATAGAGTTCATGACTATGCACCACGAAGGTGTAGGGCGTGTCCCCCATCATGTCCTTGGCCTTGCCAACCTGCGTCGTGTGGGAAGGATAGAGGTAGCCGTTCTTGTGTTGGGCTTTGGTGATGATGTCAGCGAGTTCGTCAAGCTTGGCTTCGAGCTCGGGATCACGCTTCAGCTGTAGCAAGTAAGCGGCACCCTCCATCACTTTGTAGAGATCTGAATCGATGAAGCGGTGCGGACGGTGATCCTCCACTTTCTTCCCATCGAGAAAGTCGCGGGCCGCCTTGAGATGCTCGACACCAGGCTGCGTGCGCTCGAACGCCCACGGCACCAGGGTTTCACGTTGGGTCACGAGCCGTGGCCGCCAGAAGTCGCTCTTCATTTCGACCTTATTGAAGGGAACGGGCTTTAGCGGATAGTCGGCGCTTTGGTTAGGCTTGTCTTCACCATAGAGCGGCGAATGAGCCCACGCTAGCATCAGCATGCCAAGGCAGGTGCCCGGTGTTCGATGGTGATTCGATTTCATCTTGCGGAAGTGTCCCATTGATTGGCTGCTTTGAGCAACTCGATTCATTGCTCTGGTGTTCGTAGGCAAACGAAGCCCGGAACGCTGGCTTTAGCCGGCGTATTGTGAAACGAGTTGATTGGACGCCGGCTTGAAGCCAGCGCTACGCTATGTTAGCCGCCGCTTGGTCCGATGCGATAGTAGCGCTGCGTCACTTCTGCGGGAATGTCCGCATCGTCGACGCTCGTTTCCTCTCCTGCAGACTCGACGCCTGCCGCGAGATCGTTCCAATCGACGAGGTTCTCTGACCATTCGACATCGTAGGTTTCGTCAGCAGCGGACGACCACGTGATCGTGCTCGTGCTTCCAGCATCGCCAGAGACATCGATACCGAGAATCTGAATGGCGGGACGATCGCCGCCTCCTTCATCTAACGGAAAGACCCCCGTGCGGATTTCGAAGCGGTCGATCAACATCTTGGGGGTGTTGCCATTGCCTTCGCCAAACTTGAACATCACGAAGTCGACTGAATTCGGCGTGAACTCCAACAAGCCCTCAGCCGTCGCGATCTCTTGCATCGCACTTCCATCGATCGAAACGCCATACGTGGCATTGCCGGTCGCAGCATCAAAGATGAAGCGGAAATGCAAAGGCACACTATCGGTGATGCCAAGGCCGGCGATACGATTGACGTTTTCACCTTTCTCACCGGAGAAGACGCGGACGTCGTCGAAGCTATTGTAGACGAGTTCGATAAACTGGCCGCCGAAGAAGCGGAATTTGAAGTCGGTGTTCGATCCCGCAAAGTCTTCGAATTGCATTTCGAGGTCAGCGGTGAAGCTAGAGCCGTTGGTGGTGATGGCACGTTGGATGCCGGCATCGCCGTTCTCTGACGTGGAAGGCTCGCTCACTTGATACTGACCGTTCTCGGTAAATCCAATCTGCGCCTCGGCCGACTCATCACGCACGTTCCAACCCTCGACAAGATTGGGACCATCAAAAGTATCAGCAAAGGCCTCTGCGGGCATTTGTATTTCTGGGATGGCGAAAACGCCAGGACGGATCTCAAAGTTGTCGATCAACATCTTAGGCGTGTTGCCATTGCCCTCGCCGAATTTGAACATCACGAAGTCGACCGTGTTCGGCGTGAACTCCATCAGCCCCTCGGCCGTGGCGATCTCCATCATGGGCTGATCACCGATGGCAAGACCAAACGTGGCATTGCCAGTATCAGCATCAAAGATGAAGCGGAAATGCAAGGGAGTGTTATCAGAGATGCCAACGCCATTGATGCGATTCACATTGTCACCTAGCTCGCCTGAGAAGACGCGAACGTCATCGAAGCTATTGTAGACAAGCTCAATAAACTGGCCGCCGAAGAAGCGGAACTTGAAGTCGGTGTTCGATCCCGCGAAGTCTTCGAATTGCATTTCCAGGTCGGCAGTGAAGCTTCCGCCACTGGTGAAGGCGCGTTGGATGCCTGCATCGCCGTTTTCTGACGTTGAAGGCTCATTCACCTGGTATTGACCGTTGTCGGTGAATCCAATCTGAGCTTCCGCCGTGTCATCCCGCACTGACCAGCCTTCTGGAAGGTCGGGGCCATCAAACGCCTCCGCGAATCCTTCGACCATGGGCTCTTCATCACCGGGGATGGGAAACACGCCAGGAGCAATGTCTATCGAATCTACCAATATACCAGGAATGCTGCCGTTGCCCTCACCGAACTTAAACATGACGAAGTCGACGGTGTCTGGGGCGAACTCCTGCAAGTCATCGATTTTAGCAATGACTTCCATGGGGTTCTCATTGATCGACAAGCCAATGGTCGCCGTGCTGGCCGATTCATCCCAAATGAACCGTAGTCGAACGGCGTCGCCGTCACTGATGCCTACGCCTTGAATGCTATTCACATTCTCACCGCGCTCTTGTGAGAACACGCGGATGTCGTCGAAACTGTTATAGACCACTTCGATAAACTTGCCGCCGAAGAAGCGGTATTTGAAATCCGTGTTCGAGCCCGCGAATCCGTCGAACGTAAGCGCGAGCTCCGCCGTGAAGCTGCCGCCCTTGCCTTCGAACGCGCGTCGGATGCCGGAGTTTCCCGCTGAAGTGGACGGATCCCGGATTTCATAAACACTGGCACCAAACCCGACTTGAGCCTCGGGGCTCTCGTCAATCAAAGCCCACCCCTCTTCAAGGTCAGGCCCGTCGAACGGGTCGACAAATAGCTGAATGGGAGGATCCGTTGGCATCTCGAACACACCGGCCCGGATCTCGAAACGATCGACCGACATTTGCGGCGCTTCACCATCGCCGAATTTAAAGAACACCATATCGACTTCATTCGGAGTGAACTCTGTGAGTCCCGCGACGGAGCCGATGATCTTCCACGGCCCTTCACCGATCAAGACGCCATACTGGGCTTGCCCTAAGGATTCATTCCACACAAAGCGAAACTGCACGGGCTCGACATCCACAATGCCAATATTCTCAACACGGCTGATCGCTCCCTTTTCACCCGAGTGCATGCGGACGTCATCAAAGCTGTTATGGACGAGTTCGATGAACTGGCCGCCAAAGAAGCGGAATTTGAAGTCTGAGCCGGTGCCAGTGAACATGTCGAAGGTGACATGCGCATCGACGGTGAAACTGCCTTCGCCGAGTAGGAATGTCCTGATGCCAGCGACGTCGGAGGACTGTGAGGGGTCGGTAAACTGGTAGGCACCATCTGTAAATCCTCTTCCTTCTTCTTCGCCAAGAATGGTCCAGCGATCGGATAACGCGGGACCATCAAAGTCGTCGGCAAACGGCTCGACGCGCTCTGCTGGGACTCGGGCAAATCCTTGACGGACGTTGAACTTATCAAGTAACATGCTAGGCGATTTATCGTCGCCGCCGCTTGTCGAAAGAGCGACCTCCATCACGCGCGGATCGAGATTCTCAAACTCAAACTCGCCCACGATCAATTCTAAGCCTTCGCCATTCTTTCCTGCGCCGACCTCGAGCTCTTCGATCTCGGCATCCCAAGCAAAGCGAAGGTCTAACGTATCGCCATCCGCGAGAGTAAAGTCCTCGACGTTTGCTAGATCACCTTTGTCTACGGAGGTCACCTTAAGCGAGCCTGTACTCCCAACGATGATGTCGATGCCGCCAGGGCCAGGAAAGGACAGGCGCAATTCCGATTGGGAATCGACGAAGTCGCTGAGTTTTACCGAAAGATCCGCCGTCATGCTCCCAGGAGCAGGGAGACGTAACTGGAGTCCCGCATTCTCAGGATTCTGTGCGGCGTTGATCTCGTATTGTCCGTCCTCATTGAATCCCAGTTGATCTGCTTCCGATCCCAAAGCGATCCAAGCTGACATCAACTCGGGCCCGTCAAAGTCGTCGATGAAGGGTTGCACGTCCACAGGAAGAAAGCCGTCACTGATCTCAAAGTGATCCAGTTGCAACCTAGGCGCATTGCCGTTGCCCTCGCCAAATTTGAACATGAGCAAGTCGGCATTGTTAGGGGTGAAATCGAACAGATCGGTAATTTCCGCGAGCACGATCATCGGCCCACCATTCTGCGCCACGCCTACCTGAGCGGTGCCTGTGAGAGCATCAAAGGCCAGCTTCAAATCTAACACATCGCCATCTGCAAAGCCGATCTGGTTGAAGCGCGCCACATTGTCGCCAATTTCCTGCGAAAAGACCCGGATATCATCGAAACTGTTGTAGACGATTTCGATGAACTTGCCGGTGCCAATGAACCGAAATTTGAAATCTGTGTTGGATCCCGCGAAGTCGAGAAACTTGATCTTGGCACTAGCAGTGAAACTTCCTACGCCGCCAACAGGTCGACGCAATCCAGCGTCGCCACCCTCTTGGTTGTCTCTGATCTCGTAGATACCGTCGGAGAATCCGATCTGCGTTGCACCCTCTTCGTTATCGAGTGGTGTCCAACCTTCAGCGAGTGCCGGTCCGGAAAAGTCGTCTACGAATGGCGGAATGCCGATTGGGAGAGCGACGTCTTGAATTTCGAAACGGTCAATGAAGAGACGCGGTTGGTGGTCGCCCTCGCCAATTTTAAAGAGAACGAGGTCTGCACGATTCGGTTGAAAACCCTCCAGGCCGTCGATGGTGGTGAGCAACCGCATTGGCTCATCTTTCAGCCCAACACCAATGCGCAAGGTGCCTTCCGCTTCCGACCATGAGTAACGAATGTGCATCGGTGTGCCCTCCTCATAGCCGAAGTCTGAGACCGTTACGGTATTGCCACCGCGTTCACCGGAGAAGACCCGCATGAAATTATTCTGATTGAAAACCAACTCCATGAATTTCGGGGCGAGAAATCGGAATTTGAAATCCACATTGCCATCGAAGAAATTCTCCAGCCTAATCGAAGCATCAGCGGTGAAATCGCCCGACCCTGACATGGTCCTAGCCAGTCCCGCATCCGCCGTCGATTGCGAATCAACGATCTCGTATTCGCCCGCGGCATTGAAGCCAATGTGAGTGTCGCCCTCATTGTCGAGGATCGTCCAGGACCCATCCAACTCAGGTCCGTCAAACTCATCCACGAAGGGATCTTGCGCAGAGGCGATCCATAAGCCCAGTAGTGAAGAGAAGACCGCAAGCAGGGTCGCCAGCGGTAAGGAACGGAGTCGAAAGTGATTGAGTGAAATCATCGCAGAGGGTACGTTTAGTGGAGGTCTAGATTGGGAGAAGAGGTCAACTTCAGGCGGTGCAAGAGTTTCCGGTTCTGATCGATGAAGTGGGCCGGTTGTTAAGAAATCGCTTTTCCAGGGTGGGTTTCAATGAGGTGAATGTAGTACAATGGGCGCCTTCAGAGGCGGAGGTGACGAAGCAGTTCAGATCTCGATCAAAGACCTCACGATAGCGCGACCGAAGGTGCTCGATGTAAGTAGAAGCTGCGGAGTCGTGAACAAGATGGATGGTCGCCCCGCCGAATCCTGCACCGGTCATTCGGGAGCCGAAGTGTCCCGAGGGCGTGAACTCGAAACCGGCATCGACAAGGAAGTCGAGTTCCGGACACGTGACCTCGTAGTCCTCCCGGAGGGAGTCGTGCCCCGCTCGCATTAGCGCAGGTAGTTCCTCGGGATGGCCAGACCTCAGGGCGGTGGCGAAATCGGCGACCCGTTGCCTTTCGGTCACAGCGTGCCTGGCTCTCCGGAAGAGGCGCTCACCGAGTTGGTCGCGGCATTGTTGCACAAGTTCGAGAGTGACCTCACGCCAAGAGGCCGCGCCCAGTTCCTCAAGGGCCGCCTCGCAGTCTCGCCGCCGCTTGCCATACTCGCCGTCTGCTAGGGCGTGGTTCACTCCGCTATGCGCGATGACCATTTGGATGTCGGCGGGGAAAGGAATCGCTTCGACGTCGAGAGTGAGGCAATCGATATGGAGAACGTGATCCTTGATCCCCGCACCGACCGACAGTTGGTCCATGATGCCGCAAGGCACGCCGACCCAATCATGTTCCGCCTTCTGGCAACGGAGTGCTCGGCCCCGAGTGGAGCAAGTTTCCCCGCTGAGCGCCTCAATGAGGAGAGCCATGGCAGTCTCCAGAGCAGCGCTGCTGCTCAATCCGCCTCCGGCTGGAACGGTTGAGAAGATGGCGACTCGGCAGGCAGCAAGGGTGACCCCATGTTCAGCATAGGCGCCCAAGACGCCGATGGGATAGTTGAGCCAGGTTTCTTCGGGATTTGTCCTTGGGGTGAAATCGCTGGCGGAGAGTTCGTGCTGGGAATCGCCTTGCTCAGCCGACCAGATTTCGATGCCGCCAGCCGCTGACCCTGGAGCGGCGAGGAGCGTGATCCGCGATTCGATCGCTGCGGGCATCACCCAACCATCGAGATAGTCAATGTGCTCACCAATCAGATTGACCCGACCTGGCGCCTCGATCCGTAGGGTCGGATCGCTGCCAAACCGCGCTCGGAACTGATCTACTTGGGCTGTCATTTCGATCCATGAAAATCCCAAAGGAGACCAAGAGCAAGAGTGTGCCCTTGAGATTTCGGACCAAATCATGTAGAAATCGAACCGGTGAAGTCCACGGCTCGCAAACACAAGCGTATCGCGCTTCTCGTCGAAACTTCTCTCGGGTCTGGCCGGGAAATTTTGAAAGGCATTGCGCAGTTTGCGCGACAAAGGGGGAACTGGGAGATCTTTCACGCCGCTCGAGGTCTTGAGGATGAGGTGCCTGAGTGGTTCGATTCCTGGGAGGGAGACGGGGTCATTGCCCGTATTCAGGATGAAGGGATGGTCGATCGATTGAAGAAACTGGAAACACCGGTCGTCGACGTGCTCGGGGTGACGGACAATGAGTTTCCATTGGTTCACGTGGATGATGAGAAGATCTCTCAGCGAGTCGCTCGGCACTTTCTGGAGCGGGAGTTCGCTCACTTCGGCTTCTACGGAATCTCGGGCGAGAACTGGTCGCAGCGAAGGGAGATCGCCTTTCGTAAATCCATTTCGAGCGGAGAAAGCTTCGCGTCCTTCAATACCCAGCGCGGCAAGTCAGAGGGAGACAGCGCGCACTTTGTCGAGATGCAGGCGTGGCTGACAGAGTTACCCAAGCCAGCGGCGATCATGGTATGCAGCGATCAACGTGGCCTGATTCTGCTAGAGGCCGCTCGCGCGGTCGGCATCACGGTCCCAGAACAGGTGGCCGTGGTCGGCGTCGACAACGATCTCACGCTTTGTGAGGTGGCCACACCGAATCTGTCCAGCGCTCGAGGAGGTCACTATCGGGTGGGCTTCGAAGCGGCGAATCTGTTAGATCGATTGATCGCGGGCGAACGTCCCGACGGGAACTCGATCCGCGTCCAGCCTAACGAAATCGTTGTGCGCGACTCATCTGACAGTCGAGGGATCTCTGATCCGGCAGTGCGAAGCGCCATTCAGTTCATGCGCGAGCATCTCGCCGAATCAATCACCAATGAGGACATTGCGAAGGCTACGGGCCTATCCAAGACCCGATTGCAGATTCGCTTCCGTGAGGCTCTCGGGATAAGTCTTCGTGAGTTCTTGTCAGAGCGACGACTGCGCCGGGCCGAGAACTTGATTCGCACAACCGGTCTCACCTTCGCGGACATCGCCGAGCGCTGCGGCTTTAAGCACCACAATTACCTCGGCTACGTGTTGAAACGGCAGAGAGGCGTGACGCCGCAGCAGCTACGCAGCGCTAAAGTGCGAGATACAAGGACGTCACGGATCACGTAGCCATCGAGGTAGTGCGCCAACGAGCAAGGTCATGAGGAGGAGAATTTTCAAAGCCGCAGTTTCAATCTGAACACCGGATTCCCCATGGAAGAGGCGTAGAGAATCTGGTTCACGGGATCCCACGCATAGCAGCCAAACCAGTTCGTGGTGAAGAGGAACCCGCTTTCCTTTGGTTTCACGGCGGCGACTCGTTTCCAATGCTCTCCGCCATCTTCTGTCAGGTGAACGTGCTCCTTGCCGACCACAAGCATGTTCTTATCGTCGCTTCCAAAGAACGGCCCTTGCCAGACATTCACCTCGCCGCCCTGCTTCTTCCACGTGGCTCCCTGATTCCGGCTCACTAACAAACCGGTCGCCGTTCCCAAATAGTGCGCCCCATTGAAGAGCACAGGAATCCGTGTCTGTGGATTGGCCGGAGAAACCAGCTTCCACGAATTGCCGAAATCCGTACTGCGATGAATCCCCTCTCCCGTCGAACAAACAAAGGTGGTCTCACCCAGCGCGCCGACCATGGAGATCTCTCCGCGGCTTTCCTTGAGATGGACTGAAAGTTGCTTCCAGGTCACGCCGCCATCCGCAGTCGCATAGACTTCTCCCGGCGGACTCGTTTCGTGTTTAGCCGCAATGATAGTTTGTGGATTGGCAGCACCCCAATCTACCGAACCGTAATCCCAGTTGCGTCCCAGGTCGGTGAACTTGTACCACTTCTTGCCGTCCGGCGTCCAGCCAGCGCTGCCGTCGAGAGAGAACGTCGCGATTCGTGCCGGGGCATTCTGATCGACGCTGGTCGCCCAACCCGTTTCATCTCGACCGGAAACGGCCTCTTGATCCACCCGCTTCCAAATCTTTCCCTGATCTCCACTGCGCCACAATCCGTGGCCAACCACCTTGATGGTAACCTCGCCGTTCGTCCGATTCACCACCACTCCAGAACATCCTCCCGGGAAGGCTGGCTCGACATCGGGCGCCTTTAGTTGCTCTAGCAAAGCTGCCGTGATGTCCGTCCAAGCATCCTCGGCTGGCGCCGTAGCTGCATAGGTGATCAGTGCTAGTATACGCACGGCTGATAGGAGATTTGATTTCATGGCGATTCGGGCAGCCCAAAGAGGCAATGTTAGTTCGGCGATTGGAAGCCACCGCTACGATAGCTGTGGCTTCTAGCCGCAGTGGTTCAAGAGATCCCAAAGCCTTCGCGGTAGCTCTTGCGGATGAGCGGATCCGCTTCTGGCGCGTTGGTTGCTTTCATGGTCTTGGCATCCCATTCGATGCGTTTCTGCAAGCGTGTGGCTAGATTGCCAACGAGCAAGGCTTCTGTATACGGTCCAGAGTAGGCGAAGCCAGCCTTGGCGAAGTCCGGATTGTTCTCCTTGCAGCCCTGAATCCATTCCGCCCGATGTCCTGGAGAACGTGCTAGTGTCTTGGCGGGACGTGTGAAGTCACCCATCCGGCTCTCTGGAATCAATCGCGGCACCCCGGCCCAGCCACCGCACAACATCACGCCCTTGTCGCCGACGAAATAGATCCCATTGTCCTCTAAATTTCGTCCCTCTTCCAAGCCCTCTGGGCGGGGCGGCATCTTGCCTCCGTCATGCCATGTTAGGGTCACTTCGGGTCGGTCACCTTTCGCTTTGAAGAAGTACTTGATGCGTTGCCAGGCAGGATAGGATTCCGCTTTCAGCGGTTGGCTGGTTTTGGACTCTGCCGCGTAAGGAGCATCGAGATCCAAAGCATAAAACGCGGGATCCATGTTGTGAATGGCCATGTCACCCATGGCTCCGGTGCCGAAATCAAACCAGCCGCGCCAGGCCACTGGAGAGTAGATGTGATTGTAAGGACGCTTCGGCGCACCGCCTAACCAAAGATCCCAATCGAGGTCTTCACGAATCGGAGGGGTCTCCGCTGGGCGCATTTCATCCTGCCTCCAGAAATTGCCCGGGCGATCACTCCAACAGTGAATCTCGCTTACCTTGCCGATCACCCCTGCTTGAATCCATTCTCTTGTTAGTCGCAGCCCCTCGCTGGCGTGGCCGTTGTTCCCCATCTGACTCACCACCCCTTGCGCTTTCGCTACTTGAGTCATCAGGCGCGCTTCCTCAATGGAATGCGCCATGGGCTTCTCGACATAAACATGCTTGCCCATCCGCATGGCCATCAAGGCAACGGGCGCATGCATGTGATCGGGCGTCGAGACCACCACGGCATCGATGTCTTTCACTTTATCGAACATCTCGCGATAGTCCTTGAACCGCTGCGCCTTGGGATGCTGGCTGAATGTCCCGACGGCGCGTTTCCAATCCACATCACACAAGGCAACGAAATTCTGTTTCAGCTTGGTCATCTCCCCGATGTTTCCCCCGCCCTGCCCGCCGACACCGACGCCTGCAATGTGAAGCCGCTCACTCGGCGGCGTCTGCCCCTGCCCGCCGATCACGTGCCGAGGAACGATCTGCAAACCGATCGTCGCGCCGACCGCAGACCCCACGAAGCGTCGGCGGCTCATGCTAGAGGTGAGGTTCTTCGTCTTGTTCGATTCAGCGGGTTTCATAGAGACTCTTTGGTTATTGGAAAGAAATTGGAGGACTCGTGGAGAATCCCAAGATCCATGCGTAAAAGCTAGAGCCTTTCCGCAACCAACCTTCCAAAGACTGAGCTGCATTGACTGTTGGAAACGAGGCTGGTACGCATTGACGATGCCATGCCAGCGCACCCAATCTCTGCTTAGCGTAGGTTTCCTCATCCTCACGCTGGCTGGCAACGTGTGCGGGGCCGAGATCCGAGGGGGACCGATCACCCCGGAAGAGCGCCAACTTTGGTCCTTGCAGCCCATTGAGGACAAGACACCGCCTCACATTGATTCCAAATGGGCGAGAAACGCGATCGATGCCTTCATCCTCGATGCTTTGGAGGAACGCGGCATGCAACCGCTTGGCTCCGCCGACAAGCGGGCTCTGATTCGCCGTGTGACTTATGATCTTATCGGCCTACCACCGACCCCTGATGAGGTTGAGGCATTTCTAGCGGATGACACACCAAGCGCTTTCGAGAAGGTGGTCGAATGACTTCTTCGATCCTCGCACTATGGCGAGCATTGAGGACGACATTGGCTCGATGTCGTTCGTTATGCGGACACGGCCGGTGAAACAGGCGATTACCCTGTCCGATTTGCCTATAAATACAGCAACTGGGTCATCAATGCTTACAACGCCGACATGCCTTATGATGAGTTTGTCAGGCTGCAGTTGGCCGGGGACCTCATCGCCGCACGGGCAAATCAATTGTCACCGGAAGACTACGCCAACCACATCGTGGCCACGGGGTTCATTGCAATCTCGCGCCGATTCGGATTCGACGTGGAGAACTATCACTATCTTACCATTCAAGACACGCTGGATACCTTGGGCCAATCGGTCTTGGGACTCACACTAGGCTGTGCCAGATGTCATGACCACAAGTATGATCCGGTGAATGCGGACAACTATTACGCGCTCTATGGCATCTTTGAGATTACCAAGTATTCGTTTCCAGGTTCCGAAGAGAAGAAACGTCCGTACGACATGGTCACTCTAACACCGCAGGGTGCTGAGCAAACGACGATCGACCACGCTTATGGAGCATTCGACGGCGAGCCCAAGGATGCTCGCATACACAAGCGGGGTGATCACAAGAGCCTTGGGGAGACCGTTGCGCGGCGAAACTTGACCATTCTTGGTGGCGACCATTTGCCCGAACATGAGAAAGGCAGTGGACGTTTGCAGCTGGCCGAGTGGTTCACTAGGAAGGACAATCCGCTCTCGGCGCGAGTGATGGTGAATAGGATCTGGCAGAAACACTTTGGCCAAGGCCTGGTGCGCACGGAGAATGACTTTGGAGCGCGTGGCGAAAGACCCACGCATCCCGAGTTGCTTGATTGGTTAGCCTCGCGATTCATCGAGAGCGGATGGTCGGTGAAGACAATGCATCGACTCATGATGAATTCGGCCACTTACCAACTCGCATCCATGGAGAAGCCGGAGCACGCCGAGATCGATCCCGAAGATCGATTCCTCTGGCGTTTCCCGCGTCGGCGGCTGAGTGCCGAAGAGTATCGTGACTCCGTTCTCTATCTAAGCGGTCAGCTCGCCTTAGACATGGGCGGCGAACACCCATTTCCGGCAGAAGACACTTGGGGCTTCACGCAGCACGCGCCCTACTACGGCGTTTACAAGACGAACACCCGCAGCGTCTACCTCATGCAGAAGCGATTGAAACGGCATCCCTTCCTAGCACTGTTTGACGGGGCGGATCCAAACGCTAGCACCGCAGAACGCCTCATCACGACGACGCCGACCCAGGCGCTGTATCTCATGAACGCGCCCTTCGTGCACGACAACGCGATGGCGTTCGCCGTTAAGTTAGCTCGGCTAACAGAGCCAGAGATCATCAACAACGCACACAGCACGATCCTTGACCGCAAGCCTACGTCGGAGGAAATCGATGCTGGATTGACCTTTCTTCAGGTTTACACCGAAAGCCTGGCCGACTCCGAGGTGGCTCAGGATGCTCGTGCCAGGGAAGCCCTGGCTGCCTACATACGGACCTTGTTCGTGAGAAACGAATTCCTATTTGTCGATTAAATCTACTGACATGATCACCTCCAATCGTCGTCAATTTCTGCAACGTTCCAGTGGTGGCTTTGGCGCAATAGCGCTGAATGTCATTCTGAGCAAACTCGCGCAAGCCGAAGGCTCGCAAGGATTTGTGGATCCGCTCGCACCACGGAAGCCTCGATTCCAAGCGAAGGCGAAACGCGTCATCTTCCTTTACATGACGGGTGGTGTCTCCCATGTGGAGTCTTTCGATCACAAGCCAAGGCTCTTCGCCGATGATGGCAAAGCGATTACGGTGGATAATTAGGAGGGGAAATCCGGCGATTTTAAACGCTACCTTCGTCAGCCGAAATGGGGATTTCAACCTGGTGGTCAGTCTGGAATCATGGTCAGTGATTTGTTTCCCCACATGCGCAATGTGATCGATGATCTGTGTGTGATCCGCTCGATGGTGACTGATCATACCAATCACTATGAGAGCACGTTAGGCATGCATTGAGGCTCGTGGACGTTCGCGCGGACTAGCATTGGGTCATGGATCAGTTACGGCTTGGGAAGCGCGAATGAGAATCTACCTGCGTTCATGGTGGTGGCGCCAAACGAACCCTACGCCGGCGCGCAAACTTAGGGAAGCGATTTCCTTCCGGGTTGTCACCAAGGCACACGCATCCGCCCTGGAAAGAATCCGATCGAGAATCTCCAGCGCCGTAGCCTAACTGATCATTTGCATCAGTTAGAGTTGGGCTTGATTGCGGATGCCAACCGCCGTCACTTGATAAGGCGCGAATCTGACACCGCTCTTGAAGCCCGCATCAAGTCGCCTGAGACAGCCTTTGGCATGCAGGCAGTGGCGCCAGAAGTCTTGGATCTGTCCAATGAAAGCGACGCCACGCTCGACATGTATGGCATCACGCACGACAACCCGACGAGATTCGGCTGGCAATGTCTCAATGGTCGCCGACTGGCTGACCAAGGGGTGCGATTCATTGAACTGATCGACACGGGCTCGTCTAACAATTGGGATTCACACGGCAACATGAAGGATCACGGCAAGTTGGCCAAGAACGTCGATCAACCCATCGCCGGGCTTATCAAAGGTCTCAAACAACGTGGCATGTTTGAAGACACCCTTGTGGTGTGGACCACGGAATTCGGGCGCACGCCCTATCATGAAAACCTCGATCATCCTGGCCGCGAACATCATCACCAGTTGTTCTCCTCCTGGTTAGCCGGAGCTGGCATCAAGCCAGGCATCATTCATGGCGCATCAGACGAGCATCGAATAGGCGTGGCCGAAGATCCCGTTCACGTGCACGATTTCCATGCCACCATTCTCCATCTCCTGGGCCTCGATCACGAGAAACTGACATTCCGCCATGCCGGACGCGACTACCGCCTGACCGATGTCCACGGAAACGTCGCGGAGAAGATACTCGCTTAATCCATCGGAAGGCGGTGATTGGAGCGAGTTACTTGGCCTCAGATTGGTCAAAGATATGGCGCTGCGGTCTATCCTTGAGCATGCCGCGCATTTAATAGAGCTGAGACACGCCAAGATTTAACAAGCGTTCTCCGGTCCCAACAGCCGCATCCGTCGTATCGCTGGCGCCATAGCCACCACGCGCCGCAGACATCAAATCGGGCACGTAACTGGGCCAAGGGTAACCACCATTGCTGCAGTAACCGAGGAAGAGTGTGTGAGGCAGTGCGGCACGGTCGCGGAGGTATTCTTGGAACAAGTGAAAGGGCTCTCCTGGCATCGTCACGATGCCGATCTCGCAATTGATGAGAAGCGACGACACCCCCAGGGTGACCGAGTTCTGCGCGATAAAGCGGTGCTCGACTTCAATGATCTTCGACCGAACATCAAGGCTATCGGAACGTCCTTTGACCGCTTTCATGCGCTCCAGAATGGCGAGCACTTTGTCGCCTAACAACGTTCCCATGGTCTTCACGAATGCGAAATCCTCTTGCGGTTCTTTCGACCTCGGAATCATTAGGGGATTGATGTCGCCCGCACCTCCCTGGAGAGAGACGCACTTCGCATCATTGCCAACGCCATCCTCGATCATGGCGCGCAAGACGCCTGGGTAACCCGCCGAGATCTTGCTGTTTCGCGGTCCCAGCACCACCGGATGACAGGCGTAGGCAACCAACACCAGCCGCACAGCATCCGTAGCGTCGGTGAGGCGCATGACGGTAACGGTCGGGTCGACAGGGCCGTAAGGAATGCGTTCTGGATTGTCGAAATGCGTGACGGCATGACCTTCCGGTTGCCTAACCAATCGGTTGTAACCTAACTGCAGTTCGCCAGTGGACACCGCGAAGTGGGCCGGAAACAAGTTCTTCTGAGCCTCGGCGACTGCGGCGAGAATGCGTTCCTCGACCGTGCGACGCCAGGGCTTCTCCGGCGACGGAAAGTCGTCCTGCCGCATGCTGGGGCCGGCGTGCGTGTGGGTATTCGCCAACAAGAAATGGTCGATCCCTAACGCACTTCTTGGTGCAGCCAGGGAGAGTTGAAGATGCACAAGTCGCAAACCGCCACCGCGATCGATTGCTCGGCCGTTTTCAGAATCACGATCTGCGCAATGACAGGATCGTGAATGCCGTCCGTGACTGGCGCGTTGCTGTAGCCTGTCGTCTGCCCGCCCAGTGGAGGCGTGATGTCTACTTGCGCGAAGCCCGCACTGATCTCTGCAGACTCGGCGACGGATACTGACAGAACGACGGTCAGCCATAGTAGGATTCTCCTTGGTAACTGGTTCATGGGATGGTTCTTAGGGTTTCTCGTTTCCGATCGCGTGCAGGAAGGCTTTCCCCTTGAGAAAGAGCTTTCCGTCTGCCACGGCTACGGCTGCTCTTGAGGAGTCGCCCAAATCGGATTCCGCTAGGATCTTCAATTCTGGACCTGCCTGAATCACCATGGTCTTCCCAGCCGAGGCGAAGTAGATGCGTCCATCTGCCGTGGCGATCGGGCTTACGGCTGGGTCCACGCCGGGAAAACGTGTTCGGAATAGCTCCTTATCACTTGTGATCCTGACACAACGTAAGATCCCAGGAGAGTTGAGCCGAAAGACGAGATCGCCAAAGGCGATGGGCGAAGAGAGTCATTCAGACATCGGACCGATTCTCCATTTCAGATGCGTGTCCGTGACATCGCCACGACCACTCGGATCCACGACCACTCCCGGGTGCCCACCACGCCCACCGATTGCGTAGACAAGACCATCGGCAACGACAGGCGAAGACACTGGCCAAATGGACCGGCCTCACTTACAGAACCAAAGGATCTCACCATTCTCTGGATCGATGCCCTGCAAACTATGGGTCGCTGTTACTAGCAATTGCTTTTTCCCATCAACCTCTGCAAGCACGGGCGTCATGTGACCGAACTCCGTTTCCGGTCGCTTCTTTTCCCAACGCACCTTGCCTGTTGCCGCGTCCAGCGCGATGATCGTGGAGGCTGGCGATTTCTTGTCTAACAAGAGAAACACCGTTTCATTGTAGACCACGGGGCTCGTCGAGAGAGCGACGTCGAACTTGTCGTGATCGGCAATGGTGTGCGACCATAGCAGTTGCCTATTGAAATCGAGTGCGTGGAGAATCGACGAGCCGAAGAGCGCAAAGACACGCCCATCTGCGGCGGCCGGAGCGGTGAAGCGTAGCCACCACGGAGATCGGTTAGAACCCAGGGCCCTGGCGGAACCTTAGTATCCCAGAGTGCTTTTCCAGTGGCTGCTTCATAACTGGCGACCCGATGCTCGGGGGCTTGAGAAGCCTTATCCACCCCTGTGGGCCAATGGCAGGTCGTGACCAACACCTTGCCATCGATCACAACTGGGCTGGACTGATTGTGATCAGCGTCTCCACGATGGATCGTCGGAGGCAACGGGACCTTCCAAAGAACACTCTTGTCTCCTTCACCGCCCCATTCTAACGGAAGCCCAGTTTCAACCGATCGCCCCATGCCAGTCGGGCCACGGTAGCCCGGCCAATCCTCGGCGAACATCGATGAAGTTGAGATTCCATTGATCGCGAGAACGACCAACAGACGTGGTAAGAGTAGATGAAATCTCATAGGTTTCGTTGGATTATTGACAAATCAATACTTCGCCAAGGTACCGTTTCCGCCGAGGCCGAGTGACTTGGTGATCTCCCCTGCCTTGTCTAGCATGAATCCCACCTCACTCGCCACCGCGATCATCTTCCAGCCTTCGTCGAGGCGACGCTTCGCCTGGGCGGCATTGGCAACGTGGATCCCAGGGGCGACGCCGTGGGCCACGGCACTCGCATAGACTTTCTTGAGCGCGGCGTTGAAGGTCGGGTCCTCACTATCAAAGGCGGGGGCGAGGTCCATGGAGGCATGAAGATCGTTCGGCCCGATGAAGACGGCATCAATGCCAGGGACACTCAAGATGTCATCGATATTCTCGATGGCATCCACGTGCTCGGCCATGAGCACAATGAGAATCTCGTCATTGGCCTTGGCATAATAGGTCCCAGCATCAGTCGCGAAATTGGCGGCGTGCAATTGCCCGCCAACGCTTCGCTCGCCCAACGGTCGATACCGCGCGGCTTTGACCACCGCCTCGGCTTCGGCGCGACTGTTCACCATGGGCACGACGATTCCCCAAGCTCCCGTGTCGAGCACCCGTTTGATATTTTCAACACTATTGTAGGGCACCCTAGCAAGTGGCACACAACCAGACGCGGCAATGATCGGGAAACAAAGGGCCGCCGTCTCGATGGTCGCATGAGAATGCTCGAGCTCGACTGTAAGCCACTCGAAGCCAGTAGAACTCATGAGCTTGGCGAAGATGGGATCGGGAAGGGCCAGCCATGTGCCGACGCTGGATTCCCCTGCCCTGAGTTTGGCGCGAACGCTGTTGGTTTTCATGAGGGCATGCGCAGGTTGGGAGATTGGAAAACGTCAGGGTTCACGACCCAGCGCGGTCGACGTCCCGCACGGACATCGAGAATGGCATCGGTCGCCGCATTGCTCACGCGGGCACCGCTGTCATAGCCTAACGAAGCCAGATGCGGCGTGAGCAAGAGATTGGGGACCTCATGAAAGGGATGATCCGTAGGCAGAGGCTCGACCGCGAAGACATCAAGAGCCGCCCCGGCGATCCATTGTTCCCGCAACGCTTTAGCAAGCGCCTCTTCATCGATGACCCCGCCGCGAGCGGTATTGATCAGATACGCGCCAGGCTTCATGGCGCGCAACTCGGGCTCGCCGATCAGCCCACGCGTCTCCGGCGTGAGAGCGGAATGCAGCGAAACGAAGTCACTTTCGGCTAGCAATTGTTCGAGAGGGACAAACTCGATGCCTAATTGCACAGCCTCTTCTGAGGGTGCGGGATCACTGCCTAACAAGCGCATTTCAAAGCCACGCGCTCGTTTGGCCACGGCCTGCCCAATGCCACCACAACCAACCAAGCCAAGCGTCTTGCCGAGCATGTCCGGTCCCCACGCGGCGTCCCAACGTTTCTCCCGCAGGGAAACGCTGCCCTCTGGAATCTGCCGCGCAATGGCTAACAGAAGGGCCATCGCGTAGTCAGCGACGGCTCCGTTTAAGAGTCCCGGCGTGTTCGCGACGACGATCCCACGCTCAGCGGCCGCCGCAAGGTCCACCGCATCGATGCCGACTCCCCAACGTGAGATGATCTTCAACGTCGCCGCCTCCTTGGAAGCTAGCACCGTCGCATTGAAAGGGTCCATTCCCGCGATCACCGCATCGATCCCAATCAGTTGTGGCAGCAATTCGGCCTCAGTCAGTGGCCCATATTTCGGCGGATGAATGACTTGGCATCCTTCTTCTTGCAGGCGCCGAAGTGCCTCGCCACCAACCGCTTCGACACTTGGCGCATGCGCGGTGATGATTACTTTCCAGGACATTTCGCGCGAGCCTAGAGATCGCCCCGTTCCCGAGCAAGACAATGCTTCGCTCCCATCCTTTCGACTTCCACAATCCCGCTGGCCAATCGATAATCACGCCATGGGACATCGACAGACGACGAATCACCGAGCAGGGAAGGCATCATACCACCAGATCGGCCTCGTGCGCGGGCAGTACGGGGACCTGTCACGCCATGAGTGGATTGCGTTTCTCAAGGAAGCCGGATTCGATGGCTACGAAGAAGGCAGCTGGCTGGTCGACTTGGATCGTTGTGGCGATGATGCTAGCGCAGAAGCGTTCGCTGAAGAATGGCTCGCTGATCTGAAAGTGGCCGGGCTGGAGATCTTCGCGCTCTCGGTGCATTTGCAAGGGCAAGCGCTGGGCGACGAACCCAGCGCCAAGACCCTGCCATTCATCGGCGGAGCCGCGTCCGAAGCTTACAGTGCCTGGCGCGCTGTAGGAAACGAACCGCCGCGCACCGATCCCTTCTTCGTTCCTGAAGAAGTCGGCCGCTTGTTGCATGCCGAAGCAGAGAGGCAGATGTTAGCCGCCGTCCGACTGGCCAAAGCGCTAGGCGAGAAGCAGTCACGGAAAGTCCCTCTGACCGGGTTTGTTGGCTCGCCAGCGCGTTGCTGGAGCCATTGGTTTGCCTTCCCTCCCCTGCCCTCAGAAATCGGCGGCCACCCGATTCCAAATGTTCACCGCGTGAGTCTGGAACTTCTTGGTGAGCGGTTTGGGAGATTCTTCGAAGCCTGTCAGAGTGCTGGCGTCACCTTTGATCTCGAATGCCATCCTGGTGAGCGCGCGATGGGCGACCTCGAATCGGCCAACGACTATCTCGCGTTTCTCGACGCTGCCGGTTTCGCGGATGTGATCGGCTTCAATCTCGATTGCTCGCACCTTGAGTGGCAAGGCGTCTCTGGCATTGACTTCATTCGTGAGTTTGCCGAGCGCATTCATTCGGTGCATCTGAAAGGCGTCTGGGTCGCCGACGGCTACACGCGGGCCGGTCGGCTCGGCGGTCATCGCCCCATGGGGCACCCGACGAACGGCTGGAACTTCACCACGGCAGCAAGTGCCCGAGACGCGGTGAAGACGGAGGAAATCATCGTCGAGTTGAATCGCATCGGCTACGACGGCGCATTGAACATCGAGTGGGAAGACAACGACGTCGACCGCTTCGCCGGAGCCACTGCCGCGTTGAGAAATGTGAGAACTTGCGATCTGCCGCCTAGCAGCATGAAGCACGATGACATGCTAGCACAGTAGAAGGATGTTACTTGAAAACACGTACTAGGCAAATGATAGAAGTCAGTGGTGGTCTACGTCTCAGTAGCGTAGAATCCCTGATGGCTCATGATTCGGATCGCTTCCGTAGCCGTGTCAATTCACCGTCACAGTGGCAACCGATGCGGTCCTTCTCAACCATCCTTTCGCACCATTCAATCACCTTACTCGGTGGATGGCTGCCTTTCTTCATCAGAGCTTTGATGACAACGTTCAAGCACTTCTCGATATCATACGACATCAGACCTTCATCGCTCATCTCCACTTGATAACTTCCCTCCTTCATGAGTTCTAACGAGAGGTCCATGGCCACACTGAGATTCCCCGAATCGATCAATTTCTTAAAGTTGCGCTCTATAGCTTCGTAGGCCCCATAGTCGTAGTCGAAGTTTCGGTTGATCTGCCGTTCGTCAAAGTCGGTGGCGTCAGAGATGGCTAGTCGGGTGGATTCTGCGAGATCGTTCGCTGGCATCTTCACATCAACTTCAGACTCCAACCAGCGCATCACGTTGGAGTCGTCTTCAGCAAGATCTACTATCAGATCGATCAATTCCGCCTTCTTGCATTTCGCTAGAGCTATTGCCAGTCGCTGGCCTGGCGATTGGGTTTGCTTTACGCGCTTCTTTACTTTCTTTCTGGGTTTGGGAGGCATGTCGAGTTTGATTGACTTGTTGGATCAAAGGAAAACGATGTTCACTTTGAAAGCAACCCTTGCCGACGCAAGGCACCTGTCAGCATTCGAAGCGTGGGATATTTCTTGTTAAGCTGACTGGCGAAACTGCATGCCATCTTTTCCCCCTTCTTGCCACCGACGGCTTCGCGAATCTCACACAGCAACTGCGCCGCTTGTTGGTAGCCTCTAACACTGCGTGTGGCCACATGCTTCTCGACGTCAGCAAGATACTGCTTGGGCGACTCCGCTATATCAGCCATGCGCTTGACGAGGGCCTCTTCTTTGCGCGTCCTCTCGCGTTTCTGCTTCTCTTTACTCAGGGTCTCAGCAAGCTCCAGCAACTCTGAATACGTTCGGGTGCCTTCAGCGGCAGACTGCTGAGATTCTCCGATACCTGAATCGCGAAACGCCTTTAGACCACTAGCCTTCATCGCGGTGAACTCGCCCGTCAACGATTGCAGCATCCATTGACGCAATAGCGCAGGATCAATCGTTCCTAGCCATTCTGTCATGGCGGCCCGTTGATCGGGCATGGGAGCATGTGTGGGCGATCTCTTCGCTGCGGCTGCCACTACCATTGGATCGAGCCCGAACAACTCTATCATGGCATTGATGGAATCAGGTACTCTCCCAAGCCCTGCTGGGACGGGCGGTTCAATTGCCAATTCCGAATCAAGTGCACCGTAATGGCAAGCGCACAACCAGCTTAAGTAGAGTGGGCGCAGGTCCCCGTCGATCAACTGCTGTCTAACCTCTACCAAGCGCTCAACGTGCTCATCCACCTCCCACAACTCATCCGCACTACCTCCATCCATCTGTGGCGAAATCGTCAAGATCCCGGCAGGCCCCTTAGGATCTTTCTTCCACACGACGGTCTCGTCGTCGACATACCGCGAGAACTCGTTCATTGAGATGGGCAGACCCTGCGGCAACCGAATGGCCAATGTGCGAATTCCGAAATTGGCGTAGTGAAGATGAATATCATACCCGCTCCGAAGCATCATGAGTGAGTCGCCTCTGAAATCGCCAAAGTTGTAGGTATTCTCAAATGACCACTGGGTGATCTTCGCTCGCGATGACTGTTTCCTCATCCTTTGAAGCTGTGCTTCGGTCAAAGGACTATCAATCGCACGAAAGCTTACATACTGAAATTCACTCATTTGAAACGCGCGTTCACAAGTCCAGAAGATGTCGACCAGATGGAGGTCTGGCAAATCATTCTGGCTCTCCTGTCGACACCCTTGGCTTCGAGCCGACGAGGACGTCGGCGCTCCCAGGATTCGCTTACATCTTTCGAATGAGAAAAGTTACGGATTTCGGCCACCGTTCACGCATGGAGAACGAACTCTTATGAAACACACTATCCTGATTTGTCTGGCCATAAGCCTCCTGCTACCTGGCGAATCCCAGGGCCAAGCGGTGGCTCCCACAGAAAGGCCAAGTGCGCGTGAAGCTGAGCCAGGCCGAGAACGTCAGCGACAACAGCGCCGCGGGAGGCGACGTTCCAATCAGAATGATGCATTCTATAAGTTAGGCGCGGACTCGAAGGCGCAGGAAGGCGTGCCGCAGGGGAAGTTTAGCGAAGCGAAGATCATCCCTAGCCATGTGTTTCCCGGCACGCAGCATACTTACTGGGTCTATGTCCCGGCGCAGTATGATCCCTCGCAGCCAGCGGTGGTCATGGTCTTCAATGACGGCCAAGCCATGATGGCAGAACCCGGTGATGTGCAAGGGCATCGGGTGTTGGACAACTTGATCTATCGGCGAGAGATCCCGGTGATGCTTGGTGTGTTCATCAATCCTGGCAGACGCCCAGATCAGCCGGAACCGACCCCACGTGATTGGGGCGATCGCACGACAAATCGCGCCAACGAGTACAATCCGCCTAACGAGAACTATGGGCGCGTCATCGTCGAAGAGTTGATGCCTGCCTTGCAGAAGGAATACAACATTTCAACCGATCCCGATCAGCACGGCATCATGGGATCGAGTTCCGGTGGTTGCGCAGCCTTTGCCACGGCGTGGTTTCGGCCCAACCATTTCCGCAAGGTCATCACCTTCGTGGGCAGCTACACGGACATTCGTGGGGAACACATCTATCCAGAACTAGTCGCGGCTGTGGAGAAGAAGCCAATTCGCATCTTCCTTCAGGATGGGCGCAATGACAATCGTCGCACCGACAATCCTGACAAAGACTGGTTCTTGCAGAATGTCAGACTGAAAGAAGCCTTGGAGGCCAAGGGCTACGACCTGAACTATACCTGGGGCATCGGGAATCACGGTCAGAAACAGGGCGGCGCGATCTTTCCGTCCATGATGCGCTGGCTCTGGCGAGATCACCCCGTTTCCACTGATCCGAATGATCCGAATGATCGGGTCGAACGTTCGTTCCGGAAACCGACGGCAGAGGCTTCCTCCGCCGTCACCCTGCAGCCATTCGTGGACAAGCACGAACTCGCTGGCGCCGTGGCTTTGGTGGCGAACAAGGACAAGGTGCTTTCCATCGAGGCCGTTGGCTTCTCTGACATTGGCGAAGCAAAGGCCATGAAGACAGACGCGGTGTTCTGGATTGCCTCCCAGTCCAAGGGCATGACCGCAGCCGCCGCGATGATGCTAGTCGACGAAGGCAAGATCGCGCTCGATGATCCAGTGGAGAAGTATTTGCCAGAGTTTCGTGGGCAAAGGCTCGCCGAGAAGCAGAACAATGGCGACTTCCTTCTACGCAAGCCTAACCATCCCATCACCCTGCGTGAAGTGCTCAGTCACGTGAGCGGCTTGCCCTTCCAATCAGATATCGAGAAGCCCACCCTCGACGGACTACCACTGGCCGCCGCCGTGCGCAGCTACGCCATGACACCGCTTCAGACCGAGCCTGGGACGCACTATCAATACTCCAACGCTGGGATCAACACCGCCGCACGCATTCTCGAAGTTGTCAGTGGACTCGCTTACGAAGACTTCATGCAACAACGCTTCTTCGACCCACTCGGTATGAAGGACACCACCTTCTGGCCGAACGAAGAGCAAGTGGTACGCTTGGCAAAATCCTATCGCCCTGACAAAGCCAAGACTAACCTCGAAGAGTTTCCCTTCTCTCAACTCACCTATCCCCTGACCGATCGCTCACGCCGATTTCCCATGCCAGCTGGCGGACTCTTCTCCACCGCTCGGGACACCGTGCGTTTCTGTCAGATGCTACTCAATGGCGGTGAACTTGATGGCAAACGCTACCTCAGCGAAGCCGCCACCACCGAACTCACCAAGCGCCAAACACCGACTTCTGTGAAAGAAAGCTACGGCCTCGGGCTGACCGTCAGCCCTAACGGCTTCGGCCACGGCGGCGCGCATGCGACGAACATGGAAATGCGTCCTGACAAAGGCTTAGCTTTCATTTGGATGGTGCAACACGGGGGCTTCCCCGGTGAAGGCGGAAACGCTCAAGGCGTGTTCAAAGACTGGGCCATGAAGCGCTTTGGGGAGTAGAAAGTGGCCGGGACTTCAGTCCCGGAGCCGTTTCGAGAATGGTTGCGGACCTAATACGCCACTTACGCATGACAATCGACCCATATCTGTCCTGTCTACTACCGAGCTGAGGATTTCAATACTATTATTGTCACAACAAAGGACGATGCTTCGACATCGCTGCTTTGATCGGAGCCAAGCATATTGCACCAACTCACGTTCGTTGGGCTTTGCTAGAGTTCATTCACTTTAGTTGCTGCTCGCTGGCGCGTCAGAGGGTGGCTCGCCAACACTCTCGTCGGTCTGAGCTTTGGCAGGGCGTGGCGGGACATACTAATAATCCGTAGCAATGCTCTCTAGTGGAATGAAGTCCTCCATCCGAACGACGTCGGCCACGTCGGTGATCCTTCGGGTCAGCCAGATTCTGATCTGATGGAGCTGCGAGCGTTCGACGGTGAAAAACACGGAGACGCGGTCTTTCTCGGAGCGATCTTCCCGCAATCGGGTGCGTAAACTGGGCCTGCCATCGTCGCCTTCGAGGCTCAGCTCGACATAGTTGAGCTGACTGGGTTTCTCAAAGGCGGCCCATCTCCCCTTGGGACTGAACGTGACGGTCACCCCCACATGATCTGCTCCTGCAGCGCGATGGCGGATCTCAAGGCCGTGTTCTTTGGCCTCGTTCTTGGAAAGGTAGCCGAAAGAGATCATGCCGTGGGCGGTAGAAGTGAGAACGCAGACCGCGAATGTAATCAGGAAACGGTAGCTCATACAAAGAAGACGCCGTGAGCGACTGATCCTTAGAAGATTTCTCGAATTTCACTCACCATGTGGCGGGACCTTGGGATCCCGCCCACTGTTTCGCATGTTGACACCCAGTCATCTCCCTCCCGAAAGAAGAGGGCTATCTCGGCAGGGAATGATTAAGCATGATGTTAGAGTCACTTCTGAGACGCGGCATCGCTTCGCAAACAGGTCACCCATACTGGGGACATTCCAGTTTCATAGGTTTCGATTCGTTTCAGCGCGCCCGTCTTCTGATCCACACGGTAGGCATCGAGTTTGTGCTCCAACTCGCTCGCGGCAAAGAGAAAGTTTCCTGTGACGTCGATGCAAAACGAACGCGGGAAACGGTGCGTGGCGTAATGACCAACCACGTTTAGCTTCCCCGATTTCGAGTCGATTTCAAACGCCGCCAAGGTGTCACCGTAAGGCATGCCCGCATCGAGTTTCCGCCCATCGCGATTCGAGACGTAGGCGAAACGCCCGTTCGGCGTAATCTTGATGTCCGCCGCGTAGCTTGCGCCTTCCCAGCCTAGCGGCAGAGAGGAGAGCGTTTCGGTCAGCGTTAGCTGTCCCGTCTTGTTGTCGAACTTCCACGAACTGATTCCTCCGCCAGTCTCGTTCGATGTGAACCCCATCGAGAGCGTTGGATGGTGGGCGTAGTGCCGCGGCCCGTGGTATCGGTGATCCGCGTCAGGGCCGGCGGCAGAAGGAGGATCAAGCGGCGTGAGCTTCCCCGTTTCGGAATCAAGCGCAAACTGAAACACCGCGTTCGGTTTGGGGTGTGGCACATAGACGAAGCGATTGCTAGGGTCGGTCGTGACGGAATGCGCGGTTTTGTCAGTGGTGTGCCCGTCCGTCAGTTCGCCGGTGCAATGACGGTTTGCGTCAATCTTCCAAACGCTCACCTTCCCCTCGCCATAGTGCGCGCCGAGCAGGTTCTTGCCGCTGGCATCCACGTGGATCGACGGCGATCGCATCCCAACCGGTGCGACCTTGAGCTGTTTGAATCCACCGGCCTCGATCGCGATGCTGATGATGTGAGGCTTTGCTCGCTGTTCGCCTTCGGCCTTGATGTGCGACTCGAGATAGAGCATCTCGCCATCAGCCGACAGCGCCATCGGCCCACCGACGCCTGGAAGTTCTAGGCGGGTGTGCTCGGTGAGCTTTCCTGATGCGGGATCGACACGAAACGAGACCAGTTCCGAGTCCTTCTTAGCAGCTAGAAAGAGAAACTGCTCCGCAGTTGCGGGCAGGGCGAGGGCTATCAGGGCTATCAGGAACGTGAGGCGTTTCATTTCTCTCTTTGTTTAGGGCAATTCCCAACTCAAATCGAACTTTCAATTGCCGTCTTGCCTCCTTGGATCGTCGCCTCGCTAACATTTCATGAGACTTCTGAGAACCGCTCTAGTTAAACCACTCGATGCAGCGCGAACACCAATCCTCAGCGAAAATTTCCCGCGCACAGCCAAGGTGTCGGACAACCTCACACAGCCTCGACGTGCTTGTCAGCGGTGATTCGCTAGGACAGGTTCAGTTCTGGAAGATCGGCTGAGCTTAACCCCATACTATGAGATTACGTTCCAACGCCCACCCCACACTGTGCAGTGTGTCCTACTATACGGTTAACGAGATACCGAAGAGCTAGCCCGTCACACCCACTAACAACTACTTACAATGCTACACCGTTTCCTCTGCTTCATCGCACTCGTTTTTCCCAGCGCTCTTAGCCACGCTGATGACAGCCCGCAATGGCTGGACTACCCCGGCGGTGACGGTCCCGGCAAGGGCAAGCGCATCGTCTTTATCGCGGCGGATCAGGAATATCGCAGCGAGCAGTCCATGCCCATGATGGCGAAGATTCTCAGCACACATCACGGCTTCGACGGCACGGTGCTCTTCGCGGTCAATGAGAAGGGCGAAGTGGATCCGACGATGCCCGTTTATCCCGAGAAAGGTAAGAAGTTCAAAGAACACCACATCCCTGGCCTGGATCAACTCGCCTCCGCGGATTTGGTCATCTTCTTTGCGCGCCTGCTGACGCTCCCCATGCCGGAGCGGGAACTCATCGTGAAGTATATCGACTCCGGCAAACCGATCATCGCGCTGCGCACGGCCAACCACGGCTTTCACGCCACGCTGCCCTACAAGATCAACGGCATGCAGGTGGACTGGGGCAACGATGTGTTGGGGGGAAGCTTCATGGGTCACCATGGCCGCTGGCACGCGGACTCCACGCGCGGCACCATCGTTCCGGAACAGAAGGCCCATCCCATCCTCGTCGGCGTGAGCGACATCTGGGGAAACTCTGACGTCTACCGGACCTACAAAGAGGGAACGAGTCTACCGGAGGGATGCCCCGCGCTGGTCTGGGGTCAGCCTCTCACGGGGCGAAACCGCGACGATTCGCCGAATAGAGAGCTCGAGCCGTTGCCAGTCGCGTGGTTCAAAAACTGGCAGACTAGCAAGGGCAAAATCGCCCGCGTGTTTCATTCCACCATGGGCAGTGGACATGACCTTGAGAATCCCGGCCTGCGCCGACTCATCATCAATGCCGCGTATTGGGGAATGGGCATGGAAACTTCTATCACGGCAACAAGGAACGTGGACATCGTCGGCACCTACAAGCCGCTCGAAAGCGGGTTCAACTATGAGGCACTAGGTGTCATTCCGAAGCCGCCCTCGGCCTACAAATAGAGACCGCACCACTCAGAACCGAATCGCTCTATGAAACAAACCGCTTCGCTGATCCTAGCATTGCTCCTCCCGCTCGTCACCAGCGCGCAGGAAACTATCAATGACTGGAAACACTCCGGCAAACTCGCCATTCTCACCACGCCAGACGGCGCGGATCTTCCGGAAGGTGCCGTGATCGAGGGCTTTCCCGTGCTGGTGCGGATCGACAAGGATTGGTTCGATTTCTCTCAGGCGAAAGCGGATGGCGCGGACATCCGATTTGCCACACCGGAAGGCGAGCCGCTGAAGTATCAGATCGAGGATTGGAATGCGGTCAAGGGTGCGGCGAGCATCTGGGTACGGGTGCCGACGATCAAAGGGGACGCTCGGCAAATGATCCTGATGTTATGGGGCAAGGCCGACGCTGCAGACGAGTCGGACGGAAAGGCGGTGTTCAACGAATCCAATGGCTACGTTAGCGTGTGGCATCTTGGCGATGTGGTTAGGGACGAGGTGGGCACGCTGGAATCGAAGGACAAAGGCACCTCACTGACAGCCGGGATGATCGGGAAGGCACGGCATTTTCCGGGGAAAGCAGGCGTCTTTGGCGGAGAGGAAATTCCAAACTACCCATCGGGTGGGAGCGCGCATACGACGTCGCTTTGGTTCCGCGCCGAGCAGCCGAACGGGACGATCATCGGCTGGGGAAACGAGGGAGGCGGACGTGGCAGCAATGTTAGGATGCAGTTCCGCAGCCCACCGCACGTGAACATCGATAGCGACTTTTCAGATATCAAAGGCGCCAGCCGTTTGCCAATGAAAGAGTGGGTGCATGTCACGCACGTCTTCGGTGAGGAGCCGCGCCGTCTCTATATCAATGGCAAGCTCGACGCCGAAGCGACGACGAAGTTGGACATCAAAACGCCTTCACGGCTGTGGCTGGGAGGTTGGTACCATCACTACGATTTCGTCGGCGATCTCGACGAAGTGCGTATCGCGAACGTGGCGCGGTCGGCAGATTGGGTGCGGCTTGAATTTGAGAATCAAAAGCCGCTGCAAACGCTGGTCGGCCCGCTCGTAAAGAGTGATGCGTTCGCAGTGACACCTGAAAAGGCGACGGTCGCCGAAGGACAGAAATTGGATCTGATCGCGAAAGCAGAGGGTGCGTTGAAGCTGTATTGGACGTTGAAGAACAAAGCCGGAGAATCGCTTCTGGCCGTGGATCGCTTCGCATTCACGTTCGAGGCCGGACGCGTGCCTGGTGACCAGGAGGTCACGCTTCAATGCAAGGCCGTTTATCCGGACGGGGTGCGGACGAAGGACATCGCGATCTCGATCCAGGAGGCGATTCCGGATCCGGTCTTCACCCTCGCCGCGCCAGAGAAATGGGATGGCCGGTCGACGATCGAAGTGGTGCCGCAGGTGACGAATCTGAGCGCGATGCAAACGGCGGGTGTGGGCGATTTGAAGACGGAGTGGAGCGCGGGGCCATTCGCGGTGATCAAAGAAATCACACCGGGAAAACTCATTCTAAAGCGCGCGCAGAAAAGCGGGAAGCTCACGATCACGGCCACGATCAGCAACGGCGGGAAAGCAATCACGCAGAGCACGACAATCGCAGTGACGGAACCGGCGAACGACGCCTGGGTGATGCGGACGCCGGAGAAAGACGAGAAGCCGCTTGAAGGCCAATTCTACTCGCGGGATGAGAAAGGCGAAGGCACGCTCTATTACAATGGCGCCCTAACGGAAGCTGCTGACTCGGTTTTCCTCAAACTCTATGCGAACGACAAACTCGTGAAGACAGAGACGGCGAAGGTCGGCGCGGACAAGTCGTATGCATTGTCCACCAAGCTCAAGCCGGGCCTGATCAACTATAAAGTGGAGTTTGGCGTGGGCGATACCGTGCTAGAGACGGTCGATGATCTCGTCTGCGGCGATGCCTACCTCATCGACGGCCAATCGAACGCGCTCGCCACAGACACCGGTGAGAAATCACCACCCGAGACGAGCGAGTGGATCCGCAGTTACGGACGTGCGCCAGGCAACGCGAATGACGATCCCGGCAATCTCTGGTGCCGTCCGGTCTGGAAAGCGCAGAACGGCGAGAAGGCGGAGCTAGGCTGGTGGGGCATGGAGCTGGCG
>CALLLI010000464.1 GCA_938082635.1 uncultured Verrucomicrobiales bacterium | reverse complement strand
AGCCATTCCCCAGCCGAGATCTCACCATTCAAGGCCACGCTATCGCTGTGGTCGGCCAAGCTTGATAGCGCGAGTCCTTCAAGAGACACACTCGCAGCGCCTTGATTGTAGAACTCCACCCAATCCACGCCCGCGTCGTCGAAGTGAACCTCGTTCAAGCGCAAAGACAGCGAGCCGCTGCCTGCGCTGGCGTTGGCCTCATTTGGTGTGGGTGTGGTGAAGAGAAACCAACTAGAGCCGCCCACTGGCTTTCGTCCCAATGAACGATTATCTAGTGGCACGCTTGCTTGGATAGCACTGACCACATCGCCTTCAGGATTTGAAATGAAGACGATGAGCGGATCTGTTTGTTGAAAACCCGTGCCTGCGAAAGGGATCGTTTCTAAACCACCTGCAGGCACAATGATAGATGTTCCAATGCTCCACTTGGAGAGACTCGAAGGATCGTCTGTCAGCGTGAACCCATTGAGATCAATTGGGGCGTCCGTTGGATTATGAATCTCGATGTAGCCTGTATCGTCCAAGGTTGGCAGCACTTCGTTGATCACCACGCTTGCCGATTTGGGCACTGCCAAATTCAGACGGGCCCCGAACACCATGTCCGAGCTGTTGGCATTCGTCTGGTGGGCCTCTGCTGCCAGCACGTTTCGCCCCTCCCGCAGCACATTTCCGCCGCCACTCGCGACCGCCAATTCCTCTTCGGCATTGCCTACGGTACGACCAGCCTCGTCTTTCCAATCAGCGTTGGCAGTGACGCCGGCACCACCCACCGGCTCGCCGTTCAGGTAGAAGAACGCGCCGTCATCGACGATCATATCGATGGTGAAACTGGCACTCGAAGGGTCGCCTTCGAGCACGAACTCTTTGCGAAAGTAGTAGGTGATGTGATCGGCATTGTTCGCGCTGTCTAACAAACCCGTCTGGATGCCTGGTCCTGGCAATGCGGAATTCTCGAAGCCGAACAGACCGGGGCCACTCTCCCAGCTGCTATCGTCAAAGTCAGGATCACGCCACGCTGTCCCGAGATCCTGATTCTGGTCCTGAAATTTCCAGTCGTCGCCGTATTGGACAATGGGCACGCCGACCGAAAGATCCACTTCAGGATTGCTCACGGGTTGTTCAGGTTGAGTGATTTCAGGGGTCCCAGGGCTTCCGTTAGGTCCACTGCTCAGACGCCAATTTCGCCAGTTATCCGCACCGGCTTCTAGGTCTAGCATGATGAGAGAATGTCCTGCGCCATCTGCACCTACAGGCCAGAGACCACGATCATTGTAGCGCACCGTGGAAACAACAGTCTTGTTCTTATCCTTCACCGTGACCCGCTCGCCGGCATCACTCAATTGCCCCTCCCAAGGACCCAGCACACGCACAGCTGCCGGCAAACCATAGGCTTGGCGAAAGGTGTCAGGATCGACCGAGGCGATTACGACCTGCTCGTAGGCATTGAGGAAGGCTGATGCGGCATTCCCTTGATCGAAGCTCGGGAAATCGAATGTCACGCCTTCCGTCACTTTCCAATCAACGATGTCCAGTGGTGTTGCGGTGATGTTGGTCAGTTCGATGTACTCAGGTAGATCACCGCTCGGATGATACATGACCTCGCTGATGACGACCTGATCTGCATAGCTGCTTGGAAGGAGGGCATGAAGGAGCAATGCGGACAGAAGAAGGGTATGAATGGGCGTGGTCATAAATTGGGAGGGAGTCTGCCGACGGCGGATCACTGCCACATGCGTGGAATCGAAACGAGGTCCGCAAGAATGGCGCTTATTATCTCGCGGCTGGCGCTATTGCTGGCGAATCACCAACCGGACGAATTGCCGATAGGCGTTCCCTGGAATGATCGACGCGGACACGCGATTCTCATCCACCACAGCCTCTTCGGCACGCCAGTCGATGAGGTTCTCGGAAACCTGCCATTCATAGTGAATGTCAGGTTTCGATTCCGTGAGGGGCATTGCGATCTCCAAGGCATCGTTCGTGAAGGTAATTTTAGTCGATGGCGCGGAGCCCTTTGTCTTAGGATCTAGGCCTAACGCATACTCAAGGCCGTTCGTGAGGCCATCGCCATCGGCGTCGCCTTCGAAGTCGGTCAGGCCGTGGTTCTGAGCCCAGGCATCGTAGCCAGTAACCGGAGGCACCTCGCCTTCGGCAGTGCCCGGAGTGGGGTCAGCGGCCATCCAATTGATGACGTCGTTGCCGTAACCCGATTCTTCTACGCGTGTGAGTGATAGGCCTATGCCGTCGGCGTTTAAGGGCCATAGATCACTGTCGCCGTAGTTCACGCGGTCGGTGCGCACCCATTGGCGAATACCTAAGTCATCGACATCACCTGGGCTGGAGAGTTCGACGCGCTCGCCGCCGTTGCTTAAGCCGGAGTCCGTCCATTGGAAGAGCTGCACGGTGTCTGCCGTCTCTGGAAAACGGGCGCGGAAAGCGACTTCATCGCGCACGATTAGGAGGCGTTCGCCTGCTGCCATGGTCACGGGCGGGTCGGCTGGGAAATCGAAGGCGATGCCATCGGTGAAACGCCAGGCGGATTCTTTCAGAGGGTCGTAGAGTGTGATGGATTCCGTGCCGATGTTGAGGAGTTCGAGATACTCGGCGTCACCATCAATGTCAGGGCGATACATGATCTCGCTGATGACGATGGGCCCGACTTCCGGGGCACTGTTAGGCGCGCCAGGTGTGGGTTCTGTCATCGCGACGAAGTTGAAGGTGTTGGTGCTCTTCAGATAACGGCCCTTGCTGACCCCAGTGGGTGAGGGACCAAAGGATTCCTCCTCGGAGTAGTCCAAGAAGACACCATCACCTGGGGCGAAGAGGTAGACGGTTTCGCCGTTCTCGTTCAGGGCGAATGGGGTTGCCTTGCCAGCATCGGCACTAGCCTCACCAAAGGTCTCGTTCTCATAGAACACGAGGTAGCCATTGGCTGGAACGACTGTGCCTTCGGCGATCTGATATTTCTGCAAGTCCGACCTTGCGTCGCTGAGGAACCAGTTGCCGATGTCCACGGGCGCGTTGCTTGCATTGTACAACTCGATCCAGTCTGGGGCTTCGTCGTGGGAGTGACTGAGGATCTCATTGATCACGATGCTATTCGGCACCTGGAACGGATAATCGCTTGGACTGTAAACGTAGTAAGCCCCGAGATCAGCGGGTGATCCGTCAGCATCCAGTGGATGCGACGGATCGCCTGCGTCTCTCGCTAGGGAGGAGTCAAGCAGCGAGAAATCGTAAGCGCTCGGATCGACGAACTGCGGGTTGACTAACAAGTTGTTGGCACCATCGAGCGGCAAGGTATCTGACAGAGAGTAGGCAATGGTGACCGAGGAAAGGCTGTCGAAGGTGACGGGAGTCTCCTTGGAACGGGAGAAGATCGAATTCGTGATCTCGGAAATACCGCCACCAGCACCGAGGTTCTTCTCGAAGACAGCGACGCCGACACCGCATTGTGCAAAGGTGTTCTGGTCAATCCAGGCGGTGGAGCCCGTGTCTTTGATCCCGATGCCTAGTGTGCACCCTACGATGAGGTTGCGTTCGATCCGCACGGTCGAGGCTTGGCCAACAGAAATGCCTTTGTCAGAGTTGTTGTAGATCCGATTCCCCGTGACGAGGAGATCCACGCAGCCTTCGCCCACATCGATGCCGTCACTGTTGGGACCTCGAAAGGCATAGATGCGGTTGTTGCGAATGATGCCGTCGACGACGTCATCGAAATCGATGGCGTCGGTATCGCGAGCGTCATTGCCACGGAAAGTGCAATCTTCGACCAAGCCTTCGCCGTGCTTCACATTGATGCCATCACCGGTGAACGGCGTGTGGATGCTGCTGGAGCGTAGCGTGGTCTTGGATTCCCAAGCGAAGATGGGAATGAGCACATCATCCATATCGAGGTGCTCTAGTTCGGCTTCTGAGCGCACGATGGAAATGGCCCCGCGCTCCAAGGTGGGATCGGACCCTAACGAACCTCCGCGCAGAACCACATGAGAGAGACGGGATGCGCCTTCGGAATCGACCAAGGCGATGCTGCCCCAACGTTGCCCTGGCAGACGGGACTCGACGCGAATGGGGGCGGCTTCAGAACCGGCCATGATCAAGGTGCCCTGAATGCGAAGATCACCCAGTGGTGGCAATCGCAGGGTCACGCCCTCAGGAATGGTTAGGGTCGCGCCTGCGGAAACGACGACGTTGCCGGTCGCCGAGTAGACCGTGTTCGCATCTAGGGTGAGATCGGTAGCGACCTCGTTAGGTAAGACGACTTCACCTGTTGGGCGGAAGGTTGCGGTGAGTGTTTGCGATTGACTGGTGTCCAAGCTGATCAGAGCCGTGGTCTCGCCATGACTCCACGAGACGAACTCGTAGCCAGGAGCTGGAATGGCGATCATCTCGGAGTCCAAGCCTTGGAACAACTCCACCGTGGTATCGTAATTCGCTAATATCGGCACGCCGTTCATCAGGATCTGGCCACCGATCTCTGGCGAGGTGTCCACCGTCAGATCGATTGTCTCTGGCATGTCGAAGTTCTGGCGGAAATCAGCATACACGTGCGGCGCTCGCTCTTGGGCGAACTCTTTGATTTCGTCGAGCTGTTCCTGACGGTCTTCCAAAGACTGGATGCCATCATCATCACGCCAGCGATCAATGTGACGTTCAATCTCTGAACGCACTTCGGCATCCGCCATGTCGACGATGTCCGCAATTCTGTCAGGATGGAACGTGCTGCTCAAATGCACGGCGTAGCGTTGAGCGAGTCGGTCGCGAAAGGTCGCATTCGCCACGAGGTCACCGAAGAGGTCGAAATCGTCTTCGAAGTTGTCTAACAAGGAGGTCTCTTGATTGCTCGTGTTGAGACCGCGATCCAGATCGGGCACGATCCAGCGCCACTTTGCGCCTTCTTTGCGTTCGCGCCAGAACTCCCGGTTGTGCCGCCAGCTGGTGTTGTTCACGAAGTCCTCGATGCAGATGAAATCGATGAAGTTATCGATGTCCATGCGGGACTCCATGAAGGCGTAGTGCTCAGGATCGCTGAGGTCATTGTCATCAGCATACGCTTCCAAGGCCAAGTAATCCTCTGTGTTGCCTTCTTTGGTGCCGAGCGTGACGGCACCGCTTGTGATGTGGCCATATTCCAAATGATCATAGTTGTCAGGATCGACCTGGTGCTGAGAGGCAAAGTGCTGTGGGTCTAGCGAAGACCGCATATTGTGAATGCCCCAGTAGCGACCATTCATGTAGACCACGACGGGCTGATAATCTTCGACGTCATTGGGCATCTGCCCACGCATGATTCGAGGCGTGAGACCGTCACGCAGCATGTCATCGTCCCAGTTGTCGCCACCATTGCGCAGACCGAAGCGGCTGAAGTTGGCCATCCGTTGCTGAGGGAACAACGAGTAAGTGATGGCGTCATCGCCATACTTGCCACGCAAGGAAACGTTGAGGGGCTTCTGGGCAAAGCGCCAGATGTTCTCTCCACCGATCTTGGCACCCGCGTTGACCTGGAAGGCCAACTCACGGTTGGGCTCGTAGTAGGCGATGTTCAACGGCGCTTCGCGGCCCTTATACACGTTCTCATAAATGCCTAACGTGTCATCAAAGAAGATCTCCGGATCGACTGCTAGCGAAAGCACAGGAAGATCGTGGTTAGGCGAAGCAATGAAGTAAGTTTGCGTGGCGATCTCGCCTGGCACTCTCCCTATTTCGAACGTGCGTGTCCGCAAGACGGTCGTTGCCGTTACCTCGATGGGATCTTGATAGCTTGGGGAATTGCTCGTCGGCCAAGAACCATCCAAGGTGTAGTGAATCGCTGCATCTGTATTCGCTGTGGAGAGCTGAACCATTTGGGCGTTTTCATAGAAGCCACCGGTCTCTCTAAAGACAACGGCGCTCGACGGCGATGGCTCACTCACAGCAATGGTCGTATTCGGAGCACCCGCTGTGGACTCACCATAGAAGACCCACGTATCAGGCTCTGCTGGGCTACGACCGTAGGAGATGTCGGGAGTTTGCAGGCCGAAGGTGATCGTGTCGACCTCGACCGGTGGGCCTGCCGCTTCACGGGAGGTGATCTCCAGATCGAAGCTCACGTCCGAACTGCGGCCATCGCCTTGGTGCACCGCAACAGCGATCGTGTTCTCGCCCGCCAGGAGGTCGCTGGGTGACAACGTAAATTCGTCAAAGGAATCCTCGTTGGCATCGTCCGATGCATAGTCTTGGTAGGAGATGATGCCAGCGGCCATGCGCACACGGACGACCTCGACGCCGTTGATGTAGACGACGGCTCCGTCATCCACTAACAAACGAAGTTCCACTTCCAACAAGTTGACCGGATCTTCGACCGTGAAAGTCTTTCTGAAGAACTGCGCCGCGTACTTGTCGTTGTTGTCCCCACCAAAACTAATGGTCGTGTCCTCATCTCCCTCGCCATAGCCTAACTGCGCCGGTCCGCTCGGCCAGGCCGTGTCATCAAAGTCAGGACTTGGCCAGTTCGCACCGGGGTCTGTGCCTGTGTCCCAATAGCGCCAAGTCGAGCCTAAGGGAAGGGGCGTGGCGTTGGCAGGGCCCCCTTCGGTGGTGTAAAGGGCGAGTGTCTCGCCTGCGCCGCTGAGTTTGAAATTTGTGTGATAGTGATTCGTGGTGAAGTTATCCCAGGGCGAGAACACTCTTTCGTGTCTCTCACCGGCAGCAGCATCAAAGCCATCCGCTCGGATGACGAGATAGCCATTGGCGGGAATGCTAGCATTGGCAGGGATCGGCCAAAGAAAGGGCTTAGTGGGATCATCGGTCAGGAAATAGCCATTGAGGCTCACGGATTCATCGGTGGGATTGTGCAGCTCGATCCAGTCAGAGTAGTCCTCAAAGTCCACGTTGTCTGGACTTGTGGTGACATTGTCTGCCATGAATTCATTGATGCGGACGGATTGCGCTTGAGCGGAGAAGCAGAGGGACATCAGCAATCCGATGAAGGGGCGCGGGTAAGAGGTCTTCATCATTCTGGGCGGTAGGGATTGGATTAGTTGGGGGGCCTCGTGCTTTTGCACATGCGCCAACTGGCTCACGAGTCCGCAACGATTTCGACACAATACCCCGGCAATGTTACCGATTCACCTAGAAACAAGAATGGAATCCCCGAAATCCGCCTGAACCCTTGAATTGTAAGCAGTTGCGCATCAACGGCTAGTCACTCAGAAGGTCCATTGCGGAGCAATGGGAATTCGCTGCAAATGAGCGAGTTATGAATCGTCCCGAACTTCCATTCCCGTTTCTAGGATTCATGACAAGCCAGGGAAGTTTTTCGAATTTGGATGACTTTCCGAACGCTCTGCCCGCCTCTAGTGCGTGAGAGAATACGGTGAGTAACAAGCGCCCGACGACGATCGCTTGAATACATTGAAATTGCTCCAGACGAGGGCCAGCCGCACCTGCGTCGGCTCTACGCCATTCTCAAGGGCGTTGCTCCGGAGGCCGAGGAGACAATCAGATGGGGAACGCCCTTCTTCGTGGAGCCGCGATTCCTATTTGCATTCTCTGCTCACAAAGCCCACCTCAGCTTTGCGACCACAGCGGCAGCCATGGAGGCGTTTCGCACCCTGTTAGATGATCACGAGACGACCAAGCAAACCCTTGAGATCCGCTACAACCAAGAGCTGCCCTGGGTGCTGGTTCGCGATCTTGCTGAGCATTGTCTTCGTGCCGTGGGTGATCGGGAAGATAACGGGTTCTGGTAGCCTTGCCATGGGTTTGAAGCCGTCCTTCGCTAGAACTTTCATTGCCTGAATGCCTTTAGGGGTATTTGCTGTCTATGAGGTCGGCTATCGTCTCAGCGACAGACTGCATGCAGCTTGGCTTCATAAATTCCAAGTGATTTCCTGGAACCTGATGAGAGTCTCCAAGGCAAGGCAAGAGGTCTCCCCAGCCAGAGGTTGCTGTCGGAACAAATTTGTCTCCTTGGTACTAGCAGATCCACATTTTACAAGGTCCGGTGTAGGGTGCTAGGGGCTTGTAGGCTGCAAACGCCTTCTCATTCTGCTCTCGCACCCAGATCCTTCTCAGGAAACTTCTAGGTTTCGTTTGCTTGAAGCTTGAGGCCGATTTGCAGAACTAACCCGAATAGCAAAGGGCCTCTGCCCTATGGAGGAGAAGAGGCCCTAGCGTTTATCTGAGCGTAATGTTATTCTTTGTCGGAACTTGGACGGCTGGGGCGACTTGGACGATTTGCTCCGCCAGCAGCTCCGCGATTGCCTCGAGTACGGCGGGCGGGGGCTATTTCTTCTCCACTGAGTTTCCCGTCTTTGTCAGCGTCGAGGGTCAGAAGCGCCGCTGACGCGTTCTTGATTTCCTCAGCACTGAGTTCGCCATTGCCGTCTTTGTCCAGGGCCTTGTAGACCGGTAAACGGGCAAGGAAGTCTCCGCCGCCGCCGCCACGTTCACGGCGGGTGTTGCCTTCTTCTTGGGCAAAGGCGATCCAGGCAGAGGAAGCGATAAGCGCGATGGTTACAGTTGATACGAGTCGTTTCATGAGTTTTTAGGTATTGGGGTTGTCTTTTATGGTTGTCGTGCTGTGTCCATTGGAATGAATGAAAGTTTGGATGCAGGTAACCCCTTACCCACATCCAAACCAAATATTCACGTGAACTCCCCTCGCTGGTTCACCAAGGAGGGCAATACTTCATGCGGAAGATGAACAACGAGTCCGCAACGATTTATTCGCTGACCGTGCGATAGTATCCTTTTGGAGACGACAGCCGATCGGCATTCATCTCTTCATACGATCCAGTCGTGTTACCAATCGTGAGCCACTCGACGAGATCGGTGGAGAACTGAACCTCAGCGGATTGACCTTCTGGTAGTGATAGCAGCAGTGTACCGTTCTCCGTGAAGGAAAGGCTGCTGATCGCCGGAGGGGGACTTGGAGTGACGGGCTCGGTGGCAGGGCCAGGAAGGGCGGTCCCGTTGGCTAGCGAAACGACCTCGTCAGCTATGAGGGCTCGCGGCCAGACGGCGACGTCGTCGATGTCGCCTTGGAAGTAGTTCCCTTCGGTGTCAAAGATGCCTGCGCCCCCAATGTTGAAGAAGAAGGCGGATTCAGCGGACGGCAAGTTGGAAGCTGCCGTGCCCACGGCTTCGCCATTCGCATAGAGCGTGCGTCCATCAGCATCTGCGGTGATGGCTATATGCGTCCAGTTCTCGGCACTGAACGGAAGGTCTAACGCACCTCCAACTGGCACCCAGTGCTGGAGGGTCTCTGCACTGATCATTCCAAACTCCACCGAATCATTCTGACCAAAGAGACCAGTCCGAGCTGCTTGCGCTGCATCAAACCGTACCCATCCGGACATCGTGTAAGCCTCGAGCCCATTGAACAAAGACACTTCCGTGGTGACCGAGTCATCCACGCCATCAAACCGGACGGCGGCATCGTTCGCCCTGCCACTGTGACCAAGCACGAAGCCCGCCCCACCGTTGAGTGTCCCATGATTGCCAGCCAACGACTGATCTGCTGTCGTGGTCATGCGGTCGTCGAAGTTCCAATAGCCGATCGCTCCGCTGAGAGTCGAGGGCGCTGCTGGTGCTGGAAGCCCCAACAACTCAACCTCGGCAATCTGCATGCTGTTGGTATTCCCGGCATCTTTCAATGTTGGGAATGTCAGCCGGTAGTCCGTGTAGGCGATGTTGTTGGAAAACGAGATCTCTTGGAAAGCGCTCGTTTCAAGAGGCAGAGGGTTCTCTTCGCCTTCATTGCGCGCGTCTGGCAGGGCAAGGCCGCCTTCAGCTATGAGCGTGAAGTCGCCCTCAGGCCCTGAAGTGGAACCTTCAAGCACATAGCTGGCAGGATCACGCTCGGGAACATCGTTGGCAGTGAAGATACGCATTCCTGAAAGGACGGTCGCTCCGGCTTGCGGGCTGACAATGAAGCCGGAACCAAGATCGAGGAAATTGAGATACTTCTGTACCACATCGTCGATCACATGCTCAACAACCTCACCAGCTGGGGGTGGGCCCGCGTCGGCGTCGTCGTCATTCGAGCCATCGACTCTAACCAAGGCATCACCAGGAGACGTGATGTCAGTGAGTCCCACGGCTTCGCCGAGAAACTCCACCTCTGCGATCTGCATGCTGTTGGTGTTCGCGGCATCCTTGAGCGTTGGAAAGACCAGTCGATAGGCAGTGAACGCCTGCGTGTTCTCAAAGAACACCGTCTGCTGAAAACTCTCAGCGGTGAGTGCTGCGTCGACGTCTTCGTTGCGCCCGTCAGGTAGCGCTAGCGGGCCTTCTGAAATGAGGGTGAAGATGCCGTCGGCACCACTGACTGAGCCAAACAGTTGAAAGCTAGCGGGATCGCGTTCTGGTGTATCGTTTGCGGTGAAGAATCGCACACCTTCCAGGACCGTGGGTCCAGCACTTGGCACGACGATGAAGCCAGAGCCGAGATCGAGGAAGTTGAGATACTTCTGTCCTATGTCATCGATGACATGGTCGACCACTTCCCCTGCGGGAGGTGGGCCAGCATCGCCGTCGGTGTCATTCACGCCATTGACTAGCAAGACCGTATCGCCAGGGCTCGTGACATCGGCAAGCGTCGGTTCCATCGGGCCTGGATCTTCACCAGGTTCAGCTCCGGGAGTGCCTCCAATCGTTGAGGAAGCAATCCAACTGGTGGCATCGCCAGTATCGGCATCGATTTCAAGATTGCTGAGGACGAGCGAGTTGCCGTCGCCATCAGCAGCCGTTGGCCAGGGATCTTTGTCGTTGAATCGGAAAGACTGGATCACCGAGCCATCAGCGGCTCGTAGCGTGACCGTATCGCCAGAATTGGCCAGGCGACCGGTGTAGACTCCGCCAATGACAGCGGCATCACCATAGCGACTGACAAAGGCGTCACGGTTAGGAACCAAGACCACGCGTGCTTGCGGCTCTAACGAAAGTGCTTCTTCAAACGGGAACTGAATGCCATTGTCGAAGGCAGCGCCAAAGAGATCGACGGGTTGAGAGCCGCGATTCAGAAGCTCGATGTATTCGAAATCGTCATCAGCGAGGAAACCCGCCGCGATTTCCCCTTCAGTGGGATTGCTAGGATGGTACATGATCTCAGAGATCGCGAGATCTGCCGCACTCGCTGGCACTTGTCCAGAGACGTAGGCTACCGTGGCAGGAGCGCTCCACTCTTGGTCCGGGCCATCAGCGAGCGGCTGGTAGTTCGGCATATGCTCTCGGATGGTGAGAATGGCGGATTCTTCAAGCGCGAATGGGCTGGTATAAGCGATCGCTGTAGCACTGATCCCTCCACCAGAAACGCGTGGGTCCGTGCTGTCCGTCGTGTAGTAGATCGTGCCTTGTCGATGGCCTGTTAGGCTGATCATCTCACCGGTTGGCAAAGCGCCTGCTGCTGGAGAGGCGTTAGGACGGGTAACAAACTCGTTGTCGATCCAGGCTGAGCGCGTTGCCAGCCAGTCTTTCAAATGGTTGATCTCGCCCTGCCAGCTGCCGTATTCTGGTGGCACTTCGTCCCAACGTTCCTCATTGCGTGCCTGTGCCTCACGGACCTCGTCGGCCATGCTATCAATAAGCGCATTGACGTGCTCGGTGCTCAGCTCGCCTTCGCGCAGCTCATTCCAGCGATCACAATAGGCTTGTTGGAAATCGCGATCGGCAAAGAGGCTTCCCCACCAGCGTTGCGTGCCGTTGCCAAAAAAATCGGTACCGCGGTCACCGCTGATCCCGCGCCAGACTTCCGGTTCACTCGGGCGCGGTGGATTGCCAAAGCGATCTCGTGATCCTGACGAGATGTTGAAGTCCCAGATGGGACCTGCGGCGACTTTGCCTTCGCGGTCCTTGTGAAAGAAGGAACTCAGACGCAGGGCATCGACATTCAGCATGAGCATGTTAAGCATGTGCACATCAACCCACGACTCGACGTCAATGAATGCGGGATAACCGGTCTCTGGATCTGAAGAACCAAACGAGGATCCCATGTCATTGAGATAACCTTGCAAATAGCTCTGTTGTGCTGAGGTGAGTTCATCGGCATCAGGCTCGGCGATTTGCACGCGTTGACTGCCACCCGTGATTTGGGTGTCATTGTCACCGCCACGGTCCACTTTGAAGATATACCCGCCGGTGATTTCAGGTTCGGCATTGGTGCCAGCGGTGAGTTCCTCGATGTCGACACGATCCGCATCGCGTTTGATGCTCTCCATGAAACTAAAGAGACCGATGTAATCATCTGCGCTCACCGCGCCGCTGGAACTTGTATTCAGATAGACCTCACAGAATTGCGTGCGTGGCGCATATTGGCCAATCTGATTGCTAAGCTCATAGACGAATTCATTGCGAACCAACGAACGATCTTCCTCATAGCGGCCACTGAGAACCCAGTCAGATTCCGCAGGCAATCCTAGCGGTTTAACCACTTTGTCATCTCCGTTCTCATCCTGGAACTCGATACGATACGAGGGCTTGGGAAAACGCGCGGTGGATGAGCCGCGAACGCGGATGTGGCCGCGACTTGTGACTGAGAAATCACCTGTCGAAACGCTGGTGCGCTCACCCTCGGCGTTAGGCTCAATCACGCAGATGAACATTTCAACGAACTCGGCCGTACCTCGACGAGGCGCGGTGGGTGCGGTCGGCGCGTCGACGATGACGATGGGTATGTTGCTATCGGTGTTCGCCAGTTCCGCCGTCACTTGGAAATACACTTCCTGATGTATCGGTCCACCAGTGATTGCTGCGGTGAGGACGGTCGTCTCCGTAAGGTTGATAGGAGAAGCGTAGGTTGTGGCGTTGGCTCCTGAAGGGGCGTTGCCGTCCGTGCTGTAGCGGATTGGCGTCCCAGAGCGGCTCGATAGCTCGACTTGTAGTGATCCTGTGAAAGCTTTGCCACTCACAGAGAACACGACTTCTTCGGCCACCGTGCCGCCCTGGTTTGCTTCGCCAGGGGAGGGTGCGGCAAAGAAATGGGTTACCCAATCACCGCCTAGATTCTGAACGCCATAGCTCTGGCCCTCATCGAGTTGCGGAATCTCTGGTGCGTAGGCATCAGCAATCGTTGTCTTGTCAGGCTCGACTAGGGCGAGGTATTCTTCCCCATTTTTTGAGCTTGAAGTTCGTGGCTAACTCGCCTGCTGGATCACGGAGATCGTCTCCAGATGCAAAGATTACCAAGTAACCATTGGCGGCAAGATCCGCTGCGGGAACTTCCCATTTGCTGAGATCATCTGGATCATCGGTCAGGAAATACCCTGCCAGATTCACGCTTTCGGCCCCATCATTGTGGAGTTCAAACCAGTCTGGCGAAGAGCCATCAGCCGCTTGAAGCGTATCCATGTTGCTCGTCATGACCTCGGAGATGAGGACGTCCGCCGAAAGTGAATTGATGGCAGTGACAAGGCTTGTCAGGCCAACCAGGAGAAAGGTGGGAGATCGCATGAGGATAGGTCAGCAGGTTTGGTGTTGGTTCAACCGCTGCACGCGCACATGCGCAGACCGCTGTTCGCGTCCGCAACAGTTTCGTAAGATTGTTTGAGAAACATTATCGAGCGGTCCCCGGTGGAAGGACCACGCGCCGTTGCTGGGTGGCATTGTCAGAGCCGCGTCCTCTTCTCCGATTGGAGTCGCCGCGCCCTTGCGTGCGGCTGCCTCCCTGAGTCTGTGCTGCATTGCCACCGGCTTGACCACCAGGGCGGCCACTGGTTGCGGGAGTGGTGCCGGGTTGGCCTCGTCCACGTTGCCCAGCAGCGCTCGTCCTGGGAGGTGTGGCTGCTTGATTGGTAGCGGGTCTAGTCGCCGTCCTTGGTGGTTGCTGCGCTGCAGGTCTTGGCGCTGGCTTGGCTGCCAAGGCTTTCGGATCGTACTTGATCATCGCTTCCTTCACTTCATCGTCAATCGTCTTGCCCACGGTCACTTCGACTTGGCTCGGGTCACGGTGTGCTTTCACTCGCACAATGGTTAGGCCGTGACGTGGTGGCGTGTCCTCTTTCAAGCTGTGGTAGCGCACAGCTCCCTTCACGGGATCTTTCGCCTTCGGCGGACTGGTGTTCTCGACGTGCACCATATATTTACCGCTCACCCGTGTGACACTGCGTAGAACGAAGCCTTTGGCCCATGATTCGATCTCTTCACTGGGTTCACCGACGATTGCCACCTCTGACAGGAAGGGGTTCTTCTGCCAAATAAGCTCATAGCGACTCGGATCGAACTTTTTAGGAGGGAAGTCCGCCGCCGACTCTTCGGTTTGAGCCTGTGTGAACCCCGTGAACAGTGCGAAGAGAGCAAGGGTGGCACCTTGTAGATGATCGAGCGAATGGAGTGACATCGAGAACTGAATTAGTGAGACTAGTCGCGACAACAGCGGCGGGGAATGGTCGCACTTTGCCATGCGTGATGGGCGGTTTATATCCGCAGCGAATTCTAAACTAACTTTGCGGGATGAGTCGCGGTCTAGCGCATGTGAAGTCGGCGGAATGCCAGTAATCCTATGAAATACGTATTCAAGCTCATCCTCACAGCTCTCGTTTGCAATCTTATCGCCTCCCTGGCGATGGCCGAGTCGAAACCCCTAGCAGAGAGAGATCTGGTCAATCTTCTTGAAAGTGTTGAAAGCTTACGAAAGGCCGTGGTGTCTCAGAATAGCAAGCAGAACGCGGTTGCCCTCAGGTCGTTCACAAAGCATGCCGCGTCTCCCGTGGCTGCGAATACTTTCTATTTGGAGTGCCTAAAGAAGCTGCGATTCACTGACGAAGGAAAGAGGGCTGAGGCGTGGCGCATCTATCGTGAGGACAATGACAGCGAGTTGAATACGGTCTTCCACCGGCAGGCGAAACAGATGGAGTTGAAGTACCTCGTGCTCACCATCAAGGCGGTCCATGCCAAAGATCGCCGTGACCTCATGCCAACCTTACTGAAGTACATTGACGAATTGCTCGCCATGGACGGGCGCGCTTATGACCTCATGGAGAGCGCTGATAGCTCGGTCTTTACGGAAGCCTACGATATCGAGAGCAGCGTCGATCCTGGTGACTGGGCCATGGACCCTACCGATGTTGCTGGTATTTATGATAATGCTATTCTAAAACACATGCGCAAACATCGAGATCCCCGATTGGTGACGGGATGGCAGCGCAAGATCTCGGATATGAAGAAGTTTGCGGTCAAACGCCAGGAAGGAGAGGTGAAAGCGGAACGGGAAGAGGAGCGCGAAGAGAGGAAGGAGCAACGCGGGCGAGGCGGCAGGGGAGGCCGAGGCGCCCGCACAGGGGAATTTGCTGCTGAAGCCCGAGCGGAGGAAGATCGTTACGAGGAGTTTACGACAGAGACTTTGCCAGAAATGAAATGGGCAATGTGTGAGGATTTATCGGAGAATGGATTTCGAGATGAAGCCTTGCCCCTCATGCTGAAAGTCATTCGGGATCATGCTGACTACAAAGAGGTGAACGACTGGCTGACTTCGCTTCAAACGGATGTGCAAGCGGCCATGCAGGCGCTGAGGGCCAATGGGACGCCAGTCGAGGCCAAGTAAGTGGACTCCTGCCAGAAGTTGTCATTTTTGAGGGCTAGCGTGTTCCTATTCCTCAATTCGGAAAATTTGTGCATCATAAAGCAGTCACCCTTCCCATGACTATATCCTTGCGCCCAGTCATCTTGATTCTCATTGCCTTCCTGACCTCAACAGCATGGGCTCAGAACGGGCTCTTTAACGCTGGCAGTGTCACTCACGGCGATGACAATCGTCTTCGGTTTGAGGTTCCTTCCTCGTCCGAGTATTACTATGTGCTTCACCGGCGACCAGCGCTTGATGACGTGTCGAATGAGATGCCCGTGGCCATGCAGTTTGGCGAGGACGGCGTGATCACTTTGACGGAGCCCTTAGGAATTGCGCCGTCACAAGGCTACTATCGTATCCAACAATTCCCACGTGATTTCCCCGGTGATATTGATGACGATGGCATCGATGATGTGGAAGAACTTTCCGACACAACCGGAAGGCTCTCACCTTTCAATGAGACGGAGTCCGTCCCATTCAGAGATGGCGTGTCTCGCGTTCTCAGTCGTCAAATGTTTCGCGATCTTTCGTATCACGGCCTCGAACCGAGCAGCCGCGATCCTCACCTAGAGAACTTGGAGTACGTGAAGTTCTACCTCGTGAATGCGAACACAGGCAATCCCACCGTCTACTTTCAGAACACGGTCACGCACCGCTCGCATCCCTCCTTTGGCAATGTGGTGGGAATCCGCCGTGGTGGAAACGGAGAGATGCGTGGTGAGATCGTCTATCATCCCTTTCTCAGTGGACCTGGTGGGAAGCCTGGACTCTATCACATTCAGTTTCAGCCGAACGATGACTACCCGTTCGATGAGGTGAAGATCGCTTTCGAAATGATGGCGCGGAACCTACCGTTCATTGAGAATAACCTCGTCTACTATCTCTTTCCCCGGGCTGAAACCGTCTACAACCGGGAGAAGGCTTTGTATGACGCCGCTGGGATTCCCGTGCTTCGAGAAGACGACGTGTATGCCGATATCAGCTTTCTTCCGCTCAATCCTGCGGAAGGCTACGGCTTGCTTCGACTCATGGAACTCGACGAGCGGCCTAACTCTCGCGACGTCGTTCTCTTTCAAGGATTGCCTAACGAAATGCCGCGTGTCGGCGGTGTCATCACCACGGTGGCTCAGACGCCACTTTCTCATGTGAATCTCCGCGCCATTCAGGACAACGTGCCCAACGCCTTTATCAAGGATGCGGCGAACGATGAAACGATCAGCGCCCTCATTGGCAAATACGTCTACTACAAGGTCGACGAGGTGGGCTACGAAATCCGTGAAGCGACCCTGGCAGAAGTCGATTCACATTACATTGATCGACGCCCAACTGAAACCCAGACGCCCATTCGAAATCTAGCGGTGACCGAATATAGGGATCTCGATAGCATCGACTTCGCCGACTCAAGTGCCTTTGGAGTGAAGGCCGCGAACATGGCCACCTTGCACACCTTCGGCTTCGATGAAGGCGTCGTGCCAGACGGCTATGGGCTCCCATTCTACTTCTATGACGAGTTCATGAAGCACAACGACTTCTACACGCAGGTAGAAGTCATGCTAGCAGAGTCCGGATTTCGAGCGGATACCGAGACCCGTGAACAAACTCTGGAAGCCTTCCGCGACACGCTCAAAGACGGCACCATGCCTAACTGGATGACGACAGCACTCACGGAGTTACAAGGCCAGTTCCCTGATGACACGCCCATCCGCACACGTTCTAGTACGAACAACGAAGACCTCCCAGGCTTCAGTGGTGCCGGACTCTATGACTCCTTTACCCACAATCCTGACGAAGGGCATCTCGCCAAGTCCATCAAGCAGGTCTATGCGAGTCTCTGGAACTTCCGCGCTTTTGAAGAACGCGAATTCTTCCGCATCGATCACGCCGCCACAGCCATGGGTGTGCTCCTGCATCCCAACTTCAAGGATGAGATCGCCAACGGCGTCGCCGTCACCGATGACCCGCTCTACCAGACTCAGGGGAACTACTATCTTAACACACAGATCGGCGAGAACTTGGTGACCAACCCTGAGGATCAATCCTCTCCCGAAGAAGTTCTCCTTAGCGCTTCCAATAGCAGCGATTACACTGTGGTGAGTTTCTCCAATCAAGTCGCCAACAACGAGCAGATCCTAACAACCACGCGATTGCGGGAACTTCGCCCCATGCTGAACACGATTCACAGCAGATTCCGCAGCCTCTACGGCCTATCCATCCAGGCCCAGTTCGCCATGGAGATGGAATTCAAGATCACCGCTGATGGACAGATCTCCATCAAGCAGGCGAGACCTTGGGTGTATTGAGATCCCCTCAACTTTCCCGCACATGAGCTTACCCCCGGAAATCAGTATTCCGACCAATTGCGTGTATGAACCTTAAAGTCCTCTCCCTTCTGCTCGTGTCGTGCCTCACCGCTGCGGCCGACCCGCGTGTGGCTAACACAACCATAATCATGCCCGAGGCCCCGCCGGTCTCGACCTTCGAATTGGAGAACGCCTTCCCTGGACTAACCTTCTCGTCGCCAGTCTGCATGCGCAGCCCAGCCGACGAGACACAGCGGTTGTTCATTTGTGAGAAGGGTGGTGACCTCGAGCTGATCCCGGACGTCACTGCGGCCACTCTGGTCAAGACGATCTTCCTCGATGTCGATCTGGTCTTGAGCAACCGTGGCGAGTCGATGCGCGCCAACAGCGAGATGGGTCTCCTGGGCTTGGCATTCCACCCTGACTATGTGACCAACGGCTTCTTCTTCACCATCTACAACGTCACCGCCGACGGGCAGTCGCTTCAGCGCATCTCGCGCTGGCACGACCCTAACATAGCCGACACGGTGGCCGACCCGAACTCCGAGGAGATCCTCATTGAGATGCGCAACGACGCCGGCAACCACAACGGCGGCGACCTGCACTTCGGCCCGGACGGCTACCTCTACGCAAGCTGGGGCGACGAGGGGAACCAGAATGACTCGCTGAACAACAGCCAATTCATCGACAAGGATTTCTGGGCGTCGATCACTCGCATCGACGTCGACCTTGAACCGGAGGACTACACGGCGGCGGACGGGACCGGCAGCGATGATGCTAACGTACGTCCCAACGTCCACGCCGCCGTCAAACTCCACGGTGGGAACCCGCTTTACGAAGTGCCCGCAGACAACCCGTGGGTCGGCGCGACGTCCTTTAATGGTGTGAGTGTGGCCAGTGCTAACGTACGCACAGAGATCTTCGCGGGCGGGTTCCGCAACCCGTGGCGGTTTAGCTTCGACAGCGTCACGGGCGAACTGTGGGTCGGCGATGTCGGGCAGGGGGCCTGGGAGGAGGTCGCTACGGTCGAGATCGGGAGCAACCACGGCTGGGCCTGGTACGAGGGCGACGCCAACGGGCCGAAGTTCAACAGCAACATTAACGGCGCGAGCCGCACCAACGCCACGGTGACCGAGCCAGTCTGGGATTACGGGCACGGCAACGGGCAGTTCCAGGGTAACTCGGTCACCGGCGGGTTCGTCTACCGTGGGACGAACATCCCCGAACTCGTCGGCAAGTATATCTTCGCTGACTACACCTCCGGTAACATCTGGGCGCTTGAGCGCACCGCCACGCCCGGCGAGCCCGACGTCGTGCGTATCGCTGGAGAGGGTGGGATCGTCGACTTCGGCCCGGACCCGTCTAACGGAGACATCTTGATGGCGGATATTGGCAACGGGGTCATCCGGCGTCTCGTGTCCCGCGAGATCGGCGTGGGTTTCCCGGAGACTCTCACTGCCACAGGGATCTTCTCCGATGTCGCCAACCTCACGCCTAACCCAGGCGTTCTTCCCTACCAAGTGAACTTGCCGTTCTGGGCGGACTACTCGATCAAGCAACGCTGGTTTGCGATCAAGAATACCACAGACCTCATCGGCTACTCAAAACACGGAGCGTGGCTGTACCCGAACGGCACGGTCTGGGTGAAGCACTTCGACCTGGAGCTCGAGCGTGGCAACCCCGCGACGCGCAAGCGCATCGAGACACGTGTGCTAGTGCGCAACCAGGTTGGCGAGCCCCACAACACTGTGCTAGTGGCCAGCGGTGCGACCGCCCGCTATCTTGTGCCACCGGACGCCTCCGTCGAGAACACCTGGATGACAACGGGCTTAGACGACTCCACCTGGAACACGGCGGCGACCGGATTCGGCTACGATGAGAACTCGGACTACGGTCCGGAGTTTGGTGCGGGAGGGGATCTCGGCAACGCTTTGAATGGCCAGAACACCTCGATCTACATCCGCATCCCGTTCAACGTCGCGGACGCGTCCACCTTCACGGAGATGACCCTACGAATGAAGTACGACGATGGCTTTGTCGCCTACCTAAACGGCGAGCAGGTTGCCGCAGCAAACGAGCCGACCAACCTCGCCTACGACTCGGAGGCCGAGGACAACAACCCCGACGGCAGTGCAATCAACTTCGAGGACTTCAATCTGAGCGCCTTCGCCCCGATGCTCCTGGACGGCGCCAATCTGCTTGCCATCCAGGGCTTGAATGACGGCATCAACAGCTCGGACATGCTAATCGTCCCGGAACTCCTCGGCGGGGTCGTCACCTTCGCCCCAGGTGTCTACGGCGTCTCTTACAAGTGGAACGAGACCGGCACGGAGGCTGGCCTGGTCGGCAGTGGCGGCGAGAATATCGACCTGACGATCACGACACCCGGCGGCAGTGAGCAGCAGACCTGGAACATCCCATCGCGCGCTGCGTGCAACATTTGCCACACCCCAGAGGCCGGGTTCGCGCTCTCGTTCAATACTCGCCAGCTCAACCACGACGGCTCGCTTAATGGGATGTCCGGGAATTTCCTGACACTACTCCACGACTGCGGCTACCTGGATACCCTGCCAGAGTCCCCAACTGCGCTCCCACGGCACGTCTCGCCGACGCAAACAGAGTACTCGCTCGAGGCGCGCGTGCGCTCCTACCTCGACGTCAACTGTGCCTACTGCCACCAAGAACCCGGAATCGATCCGCTATCGTGGCGAGGCAACCTCGACCTCACTATGGGACAGACCGGCCTGATCAACGGGCTCACCTCCGGCGGCACCCAACACCCGGACGATCGCCTGGTCGTCCCCGGCAACGCCGCCCGCTCGATCCTCCTGAGCTGCATCGCCGTCACCAACGGCTACACCCGCATGCCGCAGCTCGCCAGCAACGAACTCGACACTGTGAACATCCAACTACTGACCGATTGGATAAACCAGGAGGTCGGCAGCGAGGACGGCTACACCGCGTGGAGGATCGCCAACTTCGGTGACGACACTTCGGCCGAGGGCGACCCCGGGGCTGACCCCGACAGGGACGGCAAGACCAATGAGAAGGAGTGGCTCGCCCTCACCGGACCGAACAACGCTGGTGATTCTCGGACCACCGCACCGCGATACAACGGGAACAACATCGAGGTCGACCTCCCCGGCTTGCCCAATCGCGGCATCACCGTCCAGCATTCGGCCGACCTCCTTCACTGGTTGCGCTGGGATGTCCCCGGCAACGACGGCATCGCGCGCAACCCCGCAGGCACCCCGCACACACTTAGGGGTACTTCCACCGGACAGCCAGGGTTCTTCCGCCTCTATCTCGAAGAGAAGTAGAGGCTACCTTTGAGCCTGGAATTCTCTTCGTTTCTGAACCAACTGCACATGTGTGAGGTCTTGCCATCATCGACAGGTGCCGCCTCGGAAGTCTCTACGTCAGGTATAGTGAGTGGGCCCTCCCCGTCTAAACGTTGACGAGGTCGTTAGGTGAGTTCGGAACGTTCCCAGCCCTCACTGATCATGAGCTGGTCGATGCCGATCTTCAGCGTAGCGCGAATGGAATCAAGTGTGTGATAGAGTTTGTGGACGGAAGTCGCCTGACGCTTAGCCATGTATTGGATAGTCTCCTTTGAATCGTAGCGGCAGCTTATGAGGTGGCGCTCGGACTCATCAAGGAGCATTAGAGACTTGGTTAGGGCATCACGCCGAGCGATGATCACTTCAGAGTCTGATTCGTGATCAGCGATGGTCCGCTCGATTTGGCCGTCTTCGCCCTCGAAGACCAGTCGATCACGGACATGGTGCTGTCGGTGCTTAAGCACTTGGAGAAGAGCAAAGCGGCAGGCCCAAGCGGCAAAGGGCCGAGTCGTATCGTAAGCATCAAACTTACGCCAAAGGGCGATGGCGGTTTCTTGCTCAATGTCTTCGATCGCGCAGGACTCCGGTCGTAACGACCCCACATAACGACGAATCACTGGTTCGTTCTCAGACCATAGCTCTTCGAATCGAGATTGGTTGATCGTAGATGAGGACGCTGTAAGCGAAACCATGACTGTTGTTGGATGAGTTGCCGGGATTCTGAAAACCCCATGTATTCAGAATCCCGGCCGTTCTTCGTTCATGTGTTTCGTTGAGCCACCACGCCCAACACCCATGAAAGGTTGTTAAGAAAGATTGAAGCGCGCTCAAATGAACTGAATAGAGCCCACCAAGATTCCAATTGAGTTGAGTATTCGAGCGCGTTTCAAGTTTTGGTTGAGTGTATGAAGAAGAAGGTATTTGTTAGCGCCCACGGCCTCCACGGCCACCTCGGTCCCAACCACCGCGTCCTTGATTCTCAAGAACCTTCTGTTGGGCTTCTTCGTTGAGGCCGCTGGTCGGCAGCCAAGCTTCGGCGGCTGCACGGTCATTGCGCACCCAGTCGCGAGCCACATCTTGAAGCGTGCTGACTCGAAGTTCCTCATTGCCAATGGTGCCAGCCCAGACGACGGCAGATTCAGGGTCTTCGCGGGAGAGTTCTTTGGCGAAGCCTTCGACGGCTGAGTCCTTCACAGGGGAGTCTGGCATTTGTGCCAGGTACTCGCTGGCTGCAACGGGGTCCTTCTCAGTCCACTCGTCAAGCGCTTCTTCGAAGACCCGTTGCTGCGTGCTCTCGGGGAGATCACTCGCCCAGTCGATCACAGCCTGGGGATCATTCTCTGCCCACCGCTCGGCCACTTCGGTCACGGCACGGGCAGCGTAGTCTTCGCTCGCATGTTCGCCAACCCAGGCGATGGCGGAGTCGAGGTCTTCTCTTGCGTAGGACTCGGCGATGCGGTCCATGGCACCCTCTTTCAGGTCCGCGTCTTTCAATGTATCCACCCATTTGGCAGCGCCCACAGCACCATCCTCTAAGATTTCCTCGGCGACATTCTCCATGTAACGTCCGCGCGAATTGTCGCCGTCCGCAGGAAGGGCGGTGATGAAATTGACCGCGTCGTCAACGCTGTTTGCCATGAGTCCGCGAACGATGCCGCTCGTATACATGCCTTTGCGCCGATCATCGCCATCGCCGTCGCTGTTTAACGAATTAACATAACTCAGAGCGGCATCGGCGTCGTTTGTCGCCCAGCCTTGGAGAGCGCTGTAGATGTCAAAAGCGCCTCCGCCATTGCGATCGCCGCCACGGCCACCTCTTCCGCCACGACCATTCTCACCATTGGCTTCACGTTCGGCCTGTTCGGCGTCTGCTAGAGCCGTTAGTTTGGCAACCGCAGTCTCACCATCGATGCGGCCCCAGGCATTCAGCATAAGGCGCATTTCATCACCACCACCTTGGCCGAAACCGCCCCGCCCGCCACGCCCGCGAGATTCACGTAGAGCCGTGAAGGCTGCTTCGGCGTTTTCAGGAGTGAGTTGGTCAAGCAAAGCGCTGAACATGGCGTTCTTCTTCAACGGATCATTCTCCTTCATCATTGCCTTGATGGCCGAAGTCATGTCGTTGCTCGCGATCGTGCCTCCGTTGAGATACTTGGCGATGGTCGGATTCGCCTTTGCTGCCGCTATGCTAGCTGCCGATTTAAGCCGTTGGTTTGGAGCCAGGGAGCTGTTGCTGGCGGCGGCCTCTTCGCCACTCGCTATCTTGGATGCGGGCTGAGGCTTGAGCGCCCAGCCGAGGCCAAAGGCACCGGCTGAGGAGACTAGGAGAGCGATGATAAAGGGAAGGCGAATCTTCATGATGGAGAGCGGATTGGTTGGTTACCGTGCCATGCGAAAGACGACCCACAACTCCGCAAAGATTCTTGAGGAAAGTCGACGGGAAGGGAAGCTGTCCGCCTTCAGGGCTAGTACCACTCGCGAATGCGCACGGCGACGCCGACATCCTTGCCCACGAGTTCTTTGAACATGGGAATATCACTTCCCCGATGGTGGTAGGGATACATAAACGTCGGTTTGAAATCGCGCACGGCACTCGCCGCTTCATCGATGGTCATGGTGAACGGTAAATTCATGCACACGAAAGCCACATCAATATTAGTTAGGGTGCGCATCTCATCGGTCGCACCCGTATCGCCACTCATGTAGAACCGCATGCCGCCGATGGTGAGGACGTAGCCATTGTCCCGTCCTTTGGGATGGCGGTCGTTGCAGGCGGGCACCGCCTCAACCTTTAGGCCGATGGCATCCAAGGTGTCGCCATTGCCCAGAGTGCTTGTCGCGCTTTTCAAGCTTGTCGCGCTTTTCAAGCTTTTCAAGCTCGTCGACATTCTTCCAAACACGTCATCTGGAGTCACTGTGACGATGTCGTCTTTCATCACGCCACTCAAAGTACCGGCATTGAAGTGATCGCCATGTTGGTGCCCGACGAGAATGAGGTCGGCTTTGGGAAAGGCTCGGTAGCGGGTCGAACCGCCAACGGGATCGTTGTAGATCCACTTGCCTTTCCATTCCATCACAAAGGAAGCGTGATCGATCGGGTGGATGGTCACGATGCCATCGGTGGTAGAGAAATAATCTCCTGTTAGGATATCAGCGCTTTCCAAAGCAACGGCTCGGTAGTGACGGGAACCAGCATAGGTGGCCTCAGAATCCAAATACTCGATCGTGTCCTCGCCTTCGACCGTGGCCAATGGGAGCCATGTTTTCAGGTCTGTCGAAGCGTCGATGCGGTAGAAATGATCTGCTGCTGCTTGGAAGGTGACCCGCGCCTCGCCATTGGAAAGGCGCTCGATGGTTGGTTTGTCAGGCGAATGCTCGGTCGCGAATACGATGGTTATCAGGGCCACCAAACATGGCAGAAGGATCGGAAGATTTCTCATACAATTCATGCGCAAAGGCTATTCCTGGTGAGAGCGTAGTTCTCACCAGGAATTTGGCCAAAGTGAAAAATCATTCGGG
>CALLLI010000463.1 GCA_938082635.1 uncultured Verrucomicrobiales bacterium | reverse complement strand
ATACGCTTTCTGAATTTCTGCATCATAGCGTCATCGCTATGCCATTGCGAAAATTCATCCTAGACAGAATAGACTTCGCACGAGCCGATGGTAGGCGCTTTGTCGCCTGATTCCCGGAGCGAGAACTACGCTCTCACCAGTAACGTAGTCGCGTTGACTGGTTGGTGGTGGTGACTTTTAGTCGCCACAGTATCGAACCCAAGCATTCCGCGGTGACTAAAAGTCCCAGCCACTGGATCTCAACGAATAGACATTTATGATGGCGCTTGGTATAGCCAATGGACTCGATTCAACCGATCCAACAGATGCCCTCGGTGATCCTGACAACGATGCGTACACCAATGCTAAGGATGACCGATCCACAGGATTCCCAGTCGCGATTGAGGATTGTTCAGGTTCTCAATGATTCTTCTGGCCTGACATTGCAGTGGACCAGTATTCCTGGGGTGAGCTATCAGATCGAGGCTACGAACGATCTTTCGGCTGGCTGGGTGAACGTCGCCACGTTGACGGCCGAGGTGATGTTATCAGAAATCCCGAATATCGATCCCACGACGGGACTCGACTACCGTGTCAGGGTGATTACTGCCGTGTCGAACTAGCTGAGTCTCTTGCGAATTCCTGCAACCTGAGACTCGCTCAAGGCCCGCCAACGCCCTGGGGCGAGATCCTCCAAAGTGAGGTGTCCGATTCGCGTCCGGATAAGCCTACGAACCGGGCAACCCATGGTGGCGAACATCTGACGGATTTGCCTCTTCAACCCTTGCTTCAGGACGACTCGTGCGTGCCGTCGCGTGATGAAATCGACGGATTCCATCTTTGCCTGACCTTCGGGTAGGGGAAAGCCGTTCAGAAGGACGGCTTTCTTCTCTCTGAGGAAGGGCCTATCAAGAAATACTTCATACTCCTTCTCCATTCCGTGCCGTGGGTGCGTGATGCGATTAATCAAATCGCCGTCGTTGCTCATGAAGAGCAGTCCCTCGCTCTCACGGTCGAGTCTGCCAGCATAGCGAAGATGATTCCACTCACGAGGGAGTAGATCGTAAACAGTCTTGCGACCACCTTCGTCTTTTGAAGTCGTCGTGAACCCGAGTGGCTTGTGTAGGATGACGACCTGAACTTCTTTCTGGCCTACTCGGCGATCATCACAGGAGACATCGTCACCAGGCTTTACCTGAGTGGACAGATCCATGCATATGTCTCCGTTGATGGCCACGCGGGCCTCGCGGATTAGCGTTTCACACGAACGCCTTGACCCCAGGCCACAGCTCGCCAGGTAGCGATTCAGCCTCATGATTGGGAATGAAATTTAGAGATAGCGGGGCTGAAGACTAGGCCTCAGGCTCAGTCTTAGGCAGACCGATAGGGCTAGTCTTCTCGTCCCATTTGCCGCGCTTCTTCAAAAGATCGATTCTTTCGAAACGTTTGAGGACGCTACGTTTGGCGCCGATGTTGGAGGAGGATTTGAGGCTACGATGCTGAGACATGGGAAAGAAATGGGATTGCAGCGCGGAGAGTAATCACCGTTTAGCGGTTTGCAAGCGAGGAAAAGCCCTCAGTGATCAGGATTCTGGCGTTTGTAGGTCTCAATTTGCTCACGGAGCTGCTCCGCTCGGGGTTTGATGCGATCGATTTCGCTCCGAAGCGAGTCTATCTTGATGCCAGATTTTGAATTACCTTCTTTGTCATTCAATCGCGTGATCTTCCTTTCAAGCTCCTCCAACTCTTTCTCTCTGCTGGCGATGTAAGGAGGCGTCGGTCGGACCATCTTGTGTTTCCTGTTTAACGGAAGTCCCTCCACAAAGGCCTGATCTTTAACGGAGAGGTTGCTGATCAGGTAGTCGTGGCTATTCCCGTCGGATTTGCCGAGAAATCGGATGGAATTCGGGCTTTTACCCGTAATCGTCACATCGAGTGCTCGCCCCTTCTTGTCCGTGATCATTCGATCAACGGGGTAGGCTTTCTTCTTCGGATCAGCTTTGGGCGGATCAGGTGAATAATCCAGTAATTTACCACAGGAGGTAAGAAGTCCCAGGCATCCGACACCGACTAAGCATAATTTGGTCGAGTCCATGTATATACATTGCACTGGTTTTGGTAACTGCAAGTGGGAATGCTAGAGCCTTTCGGCGAATTTTCGAAGGGTAACTTAGTTAAACTTTGAAATTGTGGTAATTATAAAGTAAGAGTGACTTGATCTCATGACTGCTCCATTTTTCCACAGTGACTTGATCTCATGACTGCTCCATTTCTCCACATCGTCTTCCCTGTGCTTCTCTGTCTGATGGCCGCAGGAGGCTTCCTGGTCTTCTAAGCTCTTGAGAGTCAGCGATACGCCGCCCGCGAGAAGGTACTGCGCGGGGTGAGTTGGCACACCTTAGCCTGTTTCTTGGCGGCCGTCCTTCTTGCCTTTTGGTAGGGGGAGTTTGCGGGCAAGCATGGAGGAGACTCTGACGAAGTTGCGGCTCTCCGGCACCAGTTTGAGACGATCACCGCGAAGAGTGTGGGGCTAGAGCGCCAATTTGCCGCTGCTGATACCGCGCGTCACCAGGCTGAATTGGCAGCTTCGGCATCAAAAGAAGCCTGCATCGAATTGACGGCTAAACACTCGGAAGTCGTGCTAGACCTCACAATGGCGCATCATCGCACAATGGCGCATCATCGGGAGTCGTCAGCGACCGTTCTTGCCGAAATGGCTCGTCCTCAGCAGGTCGCTGTTGTTGCCGCGCGTCTTGCTCCTTCGTTTGAGGCGAACGCCGATTCTGATCGGCTCACCGTTCTTGAATCGGCCCGTCAAAAGCACCTGGAGTGCACAGAGTTTCTTAAATCAAGGCATTCGCCTCTCGCTTTGCCGGAGTGTCAGGACGATAAACTGGGTTAATCGATGCTCCAAGCGCTTGGCGAGCCTGATGCAGTTTCTCAAGAACGATGGCCTGGTCACGGCTGAGGCGGTGAAGCGTTATCAGATGTCTCAAGAACTTCCAGCCACGGGGATAGTCGCTGGGCGAACGATCGACGCCATGGAAAGGGACTTCGAGGGGTTCTCTCAATTCACGATGAGCCTCGATGAGATTGAATAGCTGATCTGGGCGAGCTTCGTTCGCCCATCGTTTGATCAGAGCTTTACAGGACTAAGGTATTCGTGGTCTTGATTGCTCTGAAATGAATTCACCGATCTATGGAGCTATCGAAGCTGGCGGTACCAAGTTTATCGTTGCGCTTGCCACCGGGCCTAACGAAGTCCTTGCGAGGGCCTCGCTCCCCACGACGACTCCGCGGGAGACGTTGGCGGCAGTGGTGGCTTTTCTGAAGCAGGCCGAGCAAGAACATGGAAAGCTCTCGGCATTAGGAGTCGCCTCCTTTGGTCCCATCGATCTCCATCGTGGATCGCCAACGTATGGCCACATCACGAGCACGCCGAAAGCAGGCTGGGCTCAAACGAATGTTCTCGGCGTGTTAGAGCAGTCCTTTCCTCTCCCGATTGGGTTTGATACGGATGTGAATGGTGCGGCCTTGGCAGAGTGCCGCTGGGGTGCGGCACAGTCGGTCGATAGTTGTCTCTATATCACGGTTGGTACAGGAATCGGTGGTGGCTTTGCCAGCGATGACCGAACGTTGAAGGGACTGATCCATCCAGAAATGGGCCACGTTCGCGTCCAGCAATTGCCCCAGGATGACTTTGCCGGTGTGTGCCCCTTTCATCAGAACCAATGCGTGGAAGGTCTCGCCTCGGGGCCGGCGTTGGAAAGACGCTGGGGTAGTTCTGCGCATGAGCTTCCGCCAGAGCATGAGGCCTGGACCTGGCAGGTTGACTACCTCGCTCAAGCTCTGGTTAACATCATCGTCGTGCTCTCTCCTGAATGCATCGTGCTTGGTGGCGGGGTGATGAAGCAGGCGCACCTCTTTCCGCCGTTGCGCACGCGCGTGCGGGAATTGCTAAACGGCTATCTTGAAGCCCCACAGATCTTAGAAGAGAATGACAATTACATTGTTCCACCGGGGCTAGGAGACAATGCTGGGTTGCTCGGCGCGCTCGCGTTGGGCATGGATTCCAGCTAGATTGACCCATGGAAGAAACCTCTCCAAGGAAACTGTCTGAGAAACGTCGATGGACGTTTCGAGTGATGGCTTTGATCGTCGGGCTGCTGCCGTTGGTGCTTTTCGAATCAGTGCTCGTGCTCGGTGGATGGGGGACCCCAGATCCTACAGAAGACCCCTTTGCTGGCTTTGGTGAAGTCGAGCCACTGTTCGAGCTCAATGAAGACGGCCACGCCTATGAGATCCTTTCTCAATCGAGGAAGGAGTGGTTTTACCCACAGACGTTTCCTTCCACAAAGACTGCGAACACCTACCGTATCTTCGTCCTTGGGGGATCGACCGTGGCTGGTCGGCCTTACACCGTGGAGACTGCTTTTAGCGCTTGGCTGCAACTTTTCCTGCAGTATGCCGATCCATCCAAGACCTGGGAAGTGATCAACTGTGGTGGGGTGTCTTATGCCAGCTATCGGCTAGTTCCTATCTTGGAAGAAGTGATAGAGAGCTATTCGCCTGATCTGGTCATTCTCTACACCGGGCAGAATGAGTTCTTGGAAGATCGGACCTATGCACACGTGAAGAATCTTCCGGCTGCGGTCACGAAACCCTATGCATTGGCTTCTCAGCTGCGGCTTTTTAATGTCATCCGTTCGGCCTATTGGAAGGTGACGGGGAAAGTGTCAGCCGAGTCGATCATGGAAACTCGCGCAATCCTTCCAGCAGAGGTGGACGCGCTGCTCGAGCACGAGGGCGGCATGGAGCACTACTACCGAGACGCGGACTGGCATGCGGGTGTCCTTGATCACTATCGCTTTAACCTTGATCGCATGTGCGCTACTGCCAAGAAGGCTGGCGTGCCTGTGATTCTGATGAACCCCGCAGAGAATCTTCGCGATCAACCCCCGTTCAAGTCTGAACATCGCGCCGGTCTCTCAGAAACTGAGCAACAGCAGTTTGAGAAATTTCTAACAGATGGTCTGGCTGAGGACGCTCTCAAGATTGACCCGCTTTATGCGGATGCGCATTTCCAGCATGCGAAGAAGTTGGAGCGCCTGGGAGAACTAGAGGGAGCGCGTGCCGCCTATATCCGAGCTAAGGATGAAGATGTGTGCCCGCTGCGCATGTTAGAGTCGATGCACGCGATCGTGAACGAGGTTGCCATGCGCCACCAAGTGGACCTGTTAGATGTTCAGAAAGAAACACAGGCAGTTTCATCAGGTGGCATTCCTGGGAATTCAGAGTTTCTCGATCATGTGCATCCGACGATTGGTGGGCACCAGTTCTTCGCCAAGCTCCTCTTCGAGAAGATGGACGCCATGGGTGATGTCACCATTCCCTCAGAGAATTGGATGGCTGAAGTGGGGCCTACCTTACAAAGTCACGCTCAGAGCTTAGGGGCTGATTACTTTCGTCAGGGTGACATTCGTTTGGAGAATCTCCGCCAATGGGCGCGAGGAAGATCCACGCTTGAACCTCCCGTGGAGTCCAAGCGGAAGAAGCCATCAAATCCCTAGGATGAACTTGGCCACTCCAAAGTAGATAAACAAGCCCGTGACATCGACGACGGTAGTGATAGCAGGTGACGCCACCACGGCGGGGTCTTGTTTTAATGCTTTCGCTAGTATGGGCAGCGCTGCCCCCAATATGGTCGAGGTCGTGATTTGATCGACTAGTGCTAGTGCCGCAATCGAGGCTAGTTGTGCTGCGGAAATCGAGTCGGCGGTGCTCGGGAGGAGGGCCATGACGACTGGCGTGAGAAGGGCCATCCAGAGACCGGCCGCGATCCCCATACAGAGGCCGACACGAAGTTCCTTCCACACAGCTGCGAGGTAGTCTGATCGATCGAACTCGCCCAATGACATGGCGCGAATAATCGAGGTCGCTGCTTGGGCTCCGGTGTTGCCGCCAGCAGCGACGACCATGGGCATGTAGAGCGCGAGTAGGAAACGACCATCCAGAAAGTGCTCAAAGGAAATCAGGACATATCCTGAGCTGATCGCAAGCACCGCGAGACCTAACACCCAGACAAATCTTCGGCGCAAGTGGGAGAGAACTGGAGTCTCCAGGTAACCAAGTTCATCGGGTGTGCCCGCGATACCGGATTGCATCTCCAAGTCTTCCGTAGACTCTTCTTGGAGAATCTCCATGGCATCATCGTGGGTGATGACGCCAAGCAGCTTTTTCTGATCATCGACCACCGGCAGAATCATCATGTCGTATTTTAACATCATGTTAGCAGTCTCCTCCTGATCGGCCTGCGCATTGACGGCGACCAGTTCAGGCTGCATGACCTCGGCAATGTGGGCGTCCCGAGAACTGAAGGTGAGATCACGGAGGCAAACTTTTCCGACCACACGGTCGTCAAAGTCTAACACAAAGATTCTAGAGAGGATCTCGGTATCTTCACGCTGCTCGTTGAGGCTCGCGATGGCCTCTCTCAGTGTCATCTTCTCATTGATGGCCGCAAAGGCGGTCGTCATCCGGCAACCGGCGGAGGTTTCTGAATAGCTAGACCTTAGCCGAAAAGGGTTCGGGGCATGCCTGCGGGGTGATAGTGAGAGAATTCGCGCAATGAAAACCCTTAGCAGTGCATTTTTAGCCCTGTTCGATCATTTCAGGCTCGCGAAGCCCAAACTTCTTGATCGAAAGGCGCATTTCTCCGTCGTTTCGAGGTGGCATGGAAGGGAGCGATCCCTCTTAGGCAGCCTTCTTCTTCCTCCGCTTC
>CALLLI010000462.1 GCA_938082635.1 uncultured Verrucomicrobiales bacterium | reverse complement strand
TTGCGGAGCAATGGACGATCAAGGAACGCTGGGCACTGTTACTAACGCGATTATTGCGGCGTTGGTTAGGTGGCAAATGGATCACAGGGGTGCCTCCAAACTCCGATCGGATACTCAGTGGCTGATACGTTCCATTAACTCGCGGCCCATCACCTGACACCGAATGCCACCCGCCATTCGGACTGTATTCCTGTGCCCATTTACGTTTCTAGGATTATCGGCAATTGAGATGAAAGATGGGCAATCTCCGGAGCGTATTGAGCAAGGCGGCAGCTTTACTACTCACGCCGCAGAAGATTTCCTCATGGCAACTGGCCGCACTCTCAAATCCACGCTCCTCTGTTTCCGCCCTGCAGGCGCTACTAGGATGATTCTAACTGCTATGAGCACTTGCGAAGAACAGAATCTAATCCCGTAATTTCCATCCCCAGTAAAGAGAGCCTGCTCTGTTTTACATTGACTTTCCAATCCTTGAAGACAACATCATCCCGTGCTCAAGAAGATCATATCTACTATAAACGAAGACGACTACGCAACTGACGAACCAGTTGCTGAAACTGAAGCCTATGCTGAGCCTGAAGTGGCCCAGCCATCCTACGGATCTTCGCCTTCCTATCCCGAAACCTCTTATTCCTCCTCGCCCTCCCAAATGAGCAAGAATGTTCTCGCCAGTGACGTTAAAATCAAAGGCTCCATCAGCTTTGGTGAAGAGCTCATCCTCGACGCCACCGTCGAAGGTGAAGTGAACTCAGATTCGGGTCACCTCACTGTTGGGGAGAATGCTCGGGTCAAAGGTGAGATCAAGACGCGCGCCGTCATCGTCTACGGAAAGATTGATGGCAACCTTGTGGTCACCGAGCGTTGTGAGCTCAAGGCAGACGCTGAAATTGTCGGTGATATCCGTGCTGGAACACTTTCGATCGAGGAAGGCGCCGCCTTCATGGGTCAGTCTTCTGTCGGTGCCGCCGCAGTGGCCAGCGCCAAGAGCGGTTCCTCTTCGTCTTCCAAGTCCTCTTCCAAGTCCTCTTCTTAGGCCTTGGGGCTTCACAACTTTTAGAGCAGGTCCAAAGCCACGTTAGGTAAACTCACACAGCTAAATCGCGGGAAAAAGGTCGAGGTTGAGTGTCCTCATTGTCACTCAACGCAACTCGAGCCCAAGGTATCGCTGTCGACATTCTGCCGTGGCTGTGGCAAACATATCAAGATTGATAAGGCGCAGAGCGTGGTCTCGAAGCGCCTTAAAGATCTTGAGCAGATCAGTCGAGATATCTCAGGCGTGACCGCAATAAAGCCGCCTAAGGACTCGAACAAGAGCACGCCAACGGACGGCCATCCTACTCCAATGCCGGTCCCCGGACCGCCACCTCCAGTTGAGCAGGCTCCTCCGAGCCAGAGTCTTCCTTTCCGCGCGACTCAGAGCCACGCTCTCAGTCGCGCTGCCAAACCCGCTAGCGGCTTTACGAATAGGCACAAGCCACGCCGTGTGGACTGTTTCCACTGCGATGGAGGCTTGGAAGTGAATTATGCGGCGAAGATGGGTACCTGCCCCGACTGCAAGGAGGCGATCAATCTCAACGATTACGAGATCAACAAGTCGGTCTACGAAGACGTTTTCACTCGCGGAAATGTGACCATCAACAACTTGGGAACGATCGAGTGTGAGAGCCTAGTTTGCCATAACTTGAAGGCCTACGGTGCCGTCCAAGCACTTGTCCACGCGACCGGCGATGTCATGATTCGCACGCGGGCCAAACTTCCGGGCGGGCTTCGCTGCCAGAAGCTCCTCGTTGGGCGCGATGCCGTGGTGGAGGTCGAAGGCGAGGTTTACGCCGAGGAAATGGAAGTTGATGGTGTGATCACTGCCGATGCGTTCAACTGCGTGGGCACCACTCGTATCGAAGAGCACGGAGCGATCAATGGGCCGCTTAAGACACGCTCCGTTGTGATGGAAGATGGAGGGGCTCTCAATGGGGCGCTCCAAATCGTTTCTTCTAAGCCGACTGTCGCTAGTTAGACAGGGCAAGTTGACCCACGGTCCTGCAGGGACGTAACTCCCGACGTGAACTCGGATTCTCGTCGGTTGGAAACCTATCAGCGTGTAGCGCTTGCTGCGCTTATCTCGGTCATAGTTCTTATCTTTGTAGGGGCTCTCGTTAGAGCGACGGGTGCTGGTCTCGGCTGCCCGGACTGGCCCTTCTGTTGGGGCTGCTATGTGCCTCCGACGTCAGTCGAGCAGGTCGACTTTGATAAGATTGATATGGAGCGTTTTAAAAGGAAGGTTGCCCGGCTGGGCCAAGATCCTGACATGATCACTGAGGAAAGCCTGAGAAATATGTTCAATCCCGTCCATGTTTGGACGGAATACATCAATCGCCTAACCAGTCTCCCTGTAGGCCTCTTCACGCTTCTTGCTGCTGGCATGAGTTTCGGGCAATGGCGACGCGGCCGCCGACTCGTCGCTTTCTGTGGTTGGCTGTCTCTTGTTGTGGTGTTAGTTAATGCGTGGCTCGGCCGCAATGTCGTCTTGAGCGGTCTCAAGCCAGGCATCATCACGACCCACATGGCGCTAGCGATCTTTCTCCTGGGCCTCCTAGTCTACATGGCCTGGCGCGGTGCGGATCGACCCTGGTCGTTACCGCTTGCAGCTTCTGCTCGAAGGAAATTGCAGGTTCTTATTGTTGTGTTGCTAGGTCTCACCATCTTCGAGGGGCTCATGGGATCTCAAGTCCGGGAAATGACGGATCATCTAGCAAAGAGCCACGTCGATGAGCCCCGTTCGGCATGGACTGCCGAACTGGAGCACACCTGGATGTATATCATTCATCGCAGCTTCTCGTGGATTGTCCTTGGTGCGGCCATTTCCTTCTATCTCCTCGCAGGAAAGGCGCTCCCGAAGGGTTGTCGCTGGTTAGAGAAAGCCATCCTCGGCCTAGTCATCGGGCAGATGTGTCTTGGCCTTGTCCTATCGCAAGTAGGCATCCTAGCCATTGCGCAGATTCTACACATTGGATTGTCCTCGCTCCTTATCTCCGCGCTGGTCCTCTGGATATTCGGAGCCTTTCCTTCGCGAGAAGAACGGGATACATCGGTGCTAGCGTAGGCGGATCCGGTAGAACCGTTGGGGCAAATTGTCCGTTGGTGCCGGCACCGTCGTCGTGGTTGCCGTTCCGGTCACTTCTAGGATACTCACAAAGTCCCTTTTTAAATCATCGTTAGCTTCGACGGTGTAGGCAGTGCCAGCTTGGCTCGTGAAGGTGAGTTCAATTATGCCGTCTGCAGAGCGGGTGATGGAGGCGATGGTTAGGTTCGGATCTACCGGCGTTGGGCCACCGTCACTTCCCAAGAACAGTTGGTTAGGGAAGTATTGCAGGCCTTTGGTGAGGTTGATCGTTCCGGAAGCGAAGTCGATGCCATCGGCTAAAACGGTGTTCTCACCGCCTGCTGCGAAGCTGGCGCTCGCGACCGCGAACGCGCCGGCGTTGACGCCTGTCCAGTCGGGGTCCATGTCTTGGCTGTCGCTTCCGACGAGTTGGCCATCCAGATAGAGGGCGATGGTTTGCCCTGTGGCAGGATCGCCGTTGTCGACGTCGAACGTCCAGACGACCTCGAGCTCGCCCGCACTGATCTGTTCTGCTGTGAGGGTGTATTCAACGGTGGACACAGTGTTGCCACTATTTCCGGCAGCACGGAGGACGAGCTTGCTTCCTACTTCGTAGACCAGGGCAAAGCCGACGGTGCCGCCGCCAGATTCCCATATCATGTCACGACCGTCGTCGGTGGTCTTGGCATCGAAACTGATGAACGCTCGGAAGGTCACGTCCTGTTTGTCTTCGCCACCGCGGAAATTGTCGAATGTCGCCAAGACCATGGGTTCGGTGAAGCTGAGTGCAGGTTCGCCCAAACGGTCTGCTGGGAGACTAGCAGGATCGTTTGGATCAGAGTCTTGAGCGACCTCGAAGCCGTCACGGAACGTGTCGTTGTCCGTGTCTTCGTCTAGCGGATCGCTGATAGGGTCGCCATTCACTTCTTCACCATCCAGTCGAAGGTCACCGTCGGTGTCGGCCACAAGTGGCTTCGTCATGGCTTCGAGTTCGGCACCGTCTTCTAGACCATCACTGTCCGAATCATTCCCTAACGGATTTGTGGAGAGACCTTGTTCGGCGAGATCGGTGAGACCATCGCTGTCTGCATCCCCGGTGCCGTCTTGTATGAGGTCGCCAAACACCGCTGTTTCCCAGTTGTCGTCGAGGCCATCTTCATCGCTGTCAATTGGGATGATCGTCGTTGCGGTGAGGAGTTCGTGACGATCCGATTTAAACACGTCCGTTGGATCTGCTGGCGAGTCGTCCCAGAAGACCTCCAAGCCAGATCCACCGTTGCGATCAAAATGGAGCACCTGCACCTCATGGAAGCCGGGGAACAGTAGAAGTGATCCTACGGTATCGTTGGTTACGCGGGTGCCTGTGAATTCTGCGACGACGACACCGCTAACGGTGATGCGTCCGCCATCGTCTGAATTGAATCCAAAGGAATACATTCCTTGTTGTGAAACGAAGATCCGAGTGATCGCGGAAATGGCGAAGTCGTTGAGGTCTTGCTCAGGATTCGTTTGGTTGTCGAAGGGAACGTCGTCCGCAAAGTTTCCGAACGAGTCGCCTGTCCCGAGGAAATTGATCGTGAGGTGTTGCTGGAGCGTTTCGTCAGTAACTTCGCCTGCGAGAAGCGAATCGACGTCTGCTAGGGTGTTTAGCTGCGCGCCAGATTTGATCGTGCGCGTGGTCCAGACTGCCGGATCATCCTCGCCCATGGTTGGATCACTGCCATTAGCCAATTCGAAACCGTCCCAGGCGCCGCCACCATCGCTGTCCTTTGCCAGGGGATCTAGCCCGGCTGTCACTTCGGCACCGTCGAGGGCGCCGTCGCCATCAGAGTCGGGCAGGAGTGGATCGGTGAGGTGCTTCTCTACTTCTTCAGCATCGCTGAGGCCATCGCCATCACTGTCCACTGCGACGAGATCGCCGAGTGTCATGGTAGGATTGCTATTCAGGCTCACGACATCGGCAGCGGTGATGGCTCGATCATAAATCTGAAATTCGTCGACGCTGCCAACGAGCGCCACGGCATTGCCAATGGCTCCAATCGATAGATTGCCCTCGAAGACATCGGGCAAGGCTTCGGGGGCGTCCTCTTGGACGACGGCCACGCCATCCACGTAAAGCACGAGCGTATCGGGTGCGAAGGACACTGCCACATGGTGCTTTTGACCCGTTGTGAGAGCGGGATCGGACACCAGCCTAGGTTCGCCCTCGACATACCAAGCCAGGCCGCTTTCTTGAATGAGTACGGCCACGGCAGGCGTGTCTTCACCAATGCCGAACAGTGTCTGCGTGGCACTTGCATCGTCTAACTGAATCCAAGCAGAGACGGACAAGCTCTCGAAGGCGTCGAATGGGCCGATGGGAACCGTGACCGGTCCCGAGCCATTTAGGGTGATGGCGGTGCCTTCTTCGCCAGCGACCGGAGAGGCACCCAGGAGAGCGATGCCATCTGGAATCGTCCCGTTTCTATCAAAACCACTGGTGTCTAAGAACTCCGTGCTCCCTTCTGCTTCATCAAACGGATAGCGTGCGATGGGCCCTTGTTTATTGATGACCGAGGCACTCACTCGCACTTCCTTGAGAGGCTCCATTTCGTCATTGCTCATGAGCGATAGGACGGCAGAGAAACCACCAGACTCGCCTTTGGAGTCAAAGACGTAGGTGATCTCTCCGGATTCTCTTGGAGCGAGCGTGCTTGGAAAGGCGCTGACGGTGAAGCGGGCAGGATTTGAACTGGTGACATCGCTGATTGTTAGGGCTTGGGTGTCCCCAAGGTTTCTCACGGTAAACGAACCTTCATGCGTGGACGGCACGCTGGTGACTTGGCCTAACGAAGCGCTAGTGGTGGTGACGAGTGAAGGGTCACCTTCGGAAATGGGGCGTACGCCATTGGCAAGAGATTGGATTTCCTCCTCGGAAAGTCCGCGCTCCCACATGGCGACTTCGTCCATGGCCGCGATGGCCCAGCGTTGCACGGTTTCGCCGAGAAAGCCGGTGCCAAAGGTCATGGTAAACGCGCCTTCGTCAGGATTGGTGGCCGTGTCGACGGTCTGGCCACCACTGCCAGCGAGCGTTTGCCGGACACCGTCGACGTAGTGAATCACTTCGCCGATCGTGGTGCCACCTTCAGGAAGCACGGACGCCACGTGGTGCCAGACATTGTCCGTGATCTCCGTTTCCCCCCAGTTGTTTCCGCCCTGATTTTCGGTGCGAATACCCTGGGTAGACGCTTCAAATTTCACGTGCCATCGACGGCCACTGCCATTCAGTCCGAAACCAACTAACACAGTGTTGCCGCCCGCGCTTACTTTATCATCAGTTTTGACCCAGAATGCCACGGTTCGGGGAGTGTCACCGTTGATGCCATAGAAGTCGGGGATCTCAACGCCGGATTCACCATCAAAGAAGAGGGCGGATCCCGACTTTCCTTCCACCCATTCCGGCTGGCCATGCGCGAATATACCATCGTGCCCCTGACCTGAAAGGTCGGAAACCGCATCGCCACTGCCTTCGTCAAAGGGCCAGTAGCCAACCAAGCCTTCTTCCAAGGCGTGGGTGAGATTGACAACAAGTGAGAGCAGCAAGGCGGTGAGCAGGACTACCTTTTCGCGGGAGAGTCGCATGGAGGGCATAGGAAAGCTAGTGTGGGGTTTGAGGACGACCACAGAAGACGTGGACGGCACTGCCCAGTCTTTCGAGCCCGTGGGGAAAATTCAAGCCTCAATGGAAGGTGCCCCTTATGGTAGCAGAGCCCTCCTGGCCCCGACTCGGGTTGGAAGCCTAAGTGAAACTGAAATAATAGGGCACCTCCGGAAACCTAAAAATTAAGCAATTCATGCTTGCAGTGTTAGTGTATGAGCGCTAACGTATCCTCATGAAATACCGAAGTCAGAACGGAGGCGGTGATCTTTTCGCATTCATCGACCATCAGAAGAAAGCCAAAGCCGCTCAGCGCATGACCGGCATCGGCAAACTTACCGACATTATTGATTGGGAAGG
>CALLLI010000461.1 GCA_938082635.1 uncultured Verrucomicrobiales bacterium | reverse complement strand
GAGTGACTCCCAATTTCTCTTTGTCAGAGACTGCTGCAACACTTCCAAATGCATGGAACGATTAACGTGATGCAGGTAAACGGCTTGAGCAACTGCTTGATTCTATGGTTGCGACACGGGTTTCATATTCGTCGCTCCTTCGTTGGTTGCTAGGAATTTGCTTTTTGCGTGGGGCGCTTGAGGGCGCCGGTTGCTAAGAATTTGTTGCTAGTTGCTAGTTGCTAGGTTGCTAGGAATTTGCTTTTTGCGTGGGGCGTTGCTAGGAATTTGCTTTTTGCGTGGGGCGCTTGGTTGCTAGGAATTTGCTTTTTGCGTGGGGCGCTTGAGGGCGCCGTTGGAGGGATCGGAGAGGGGAGAAAGGGGGGGCGTTGCTAGGAATTTGCTTTTTGAGTTGGGGCGCTTGAGGTCGCCGTTGAAGGGATCGGAGAGGGGAGAAAGGGGGTTATGGGATCCAAACCGAAGCACATCAGCGTTGGTGAGTTTCTCATTCGAAGTGATCCGCTTTCCGTTCAGAAGGCAGCCGTTGGCGCTGCCGAGATCGTAGAGCCGATAGCCGTCGTCCTGGAGACGAATCATCGCGTGCTTTCGTGAGATCTTGGAATCGCGTACGACAAGATCACAGTCATCCAACCGGCCAATCAGGGTGGTTTCACCCAACTCACGACGCTCACCGGTGGATTCATTCTGCAACACTGCCTTCACGAACGTCAGTTCACCAGAATAACCGCAATGAGCAACACTCGAAAAGCTCCATTCCGATCATGTGTCTATTCAGACATTTACGAGATGAGCCAACAGAGCAAGGCTTTCAACCCACGCTTGCGTAGACTCCGCGAGCCACGGTTGCCACCGTTGATTGACTCTATCAGGAAGGGTGTGACCGGAATCTGATGTTACAATCAACCTACTGCTTCCGAGAGGAATTCATGCAGATTACTCGTAATCTTAATTTTCCTCATAATCATAATCCGTGCCGGATTCGAATCAGTCTGAGGCTTCGTCAAACCTCTCTGGTATCAGAATTAGCACGAATGAGCCCGATCAACATCGACACAATGCTGTGGAGAAGGTCTTTGCCGTTGTCCGTAGCGGATTTTTGGATCTTCCCTTTTGCAATAAGGACATCGAGACAGGCAGCAGATTCTAGTGCGGACCCCCTAGCAATATCAAAGTAGCGGCATCAATCAGCAGACGTGTGTTTCCCGTTGCCTTCCGCGATGTTGAGTGGGATGGAAGTGGAAGCGCGATCCAGTTGCCCATGAACGGCCAAAGTTTTCGGAAGGCCCTCTAGAATCTCATTGGCGTGGCTAACAAGGGCGATGGCCTTCTGATAGACCTTTAGCTTCTCGTGATTAAATTGGGTCTGAGGCACGATTAATGGATAGCAGGGATTAGGATTACGAGAAAGATTAAGATCAAGAATTAACATTGTCTCCACTACAGCCGTGCACATATCAGGCTCAGGTCACACCCATCAGGAATCGTCCCCGGAACGCTTTTCGGCAAAGGCCCAGAGATGTTTCTTCGAGCGGATATAGAGAGTATCATTCACGAATGCAGGTGTGGCGAAGATAGACTCGTCGAATACGTTCTTGGCGAGAATCTCAAACGCTTCGCCGTCTCCAATCACAGTGATGGTTCCGTTTGCCGCAGTCACGAGGATCTTGTCTCCAACCTTCATGGGTGAAGCATAATACTCGCCTGAAACTCGATTACGTTTCATGTAATGAACGTTGCCGGTGGCGGCATCGAGGCAGGAAACAATGCCCCCATCCTTGACGAGATGTACTCGGCCATGGCTGAGGAGAGGAGAGGGGACGTAGGGCAAGCCTTTGAAGCGTTCTTTTTCCCAGACGACATGGGTTTCATTGATCGCGCCCGTGCCTCCAGGTTTGATCGCGACCATCACATTGCGGCCACTTGCCGCAGACCGGGAATGAAACGGGGTGTATTCTTCAAGGCTCCACGCCCCATCACGGTTGCGATCAATGAAGTTGAAAGAATCCTTGGCACGACTGGCCGGCAGTTCTGTTTGCTGCACTTTCTCATCCCCATTCTCATCGAATCTGGCGAGAAATGCTTTGGGATCTTTCACTTCTTGATCCGTGAACGCCATGCCCTCGGGAAAATTGGCATCCATCCGTGCTTTGCCTTCCACGTTGCCAGTTGTCCAAGCGGCAAACAGCAACGTGTTTTCATCTGCGGCCGGTGACGTGCATGGGAAGACACAGGTATCGGTAAGCTCCCAGATTAGTTGACCCGTCTTGGGATCAAGGGAGGACAGGTTATTGGTCCCAGCGACAATGAGTTCCGTGCGCAGCTTATTTCGCCACACGAACGGTGTCGAATAGTTGGAGCGGAAGCCCGATCGAGGACGTTTCCAACGGATGGATCCATCCTCGGCGTTCAAACAAAGGATGCAGGGATCTTCCGCGCCGTCGCGAACCAAGATCAACGCATCGCCGACGAGAACCGGAGAATTCCCAATCCCAAACATCGTCTTCGGCATCGGTAGCCGTGTCTCCCACACCAAATCACCACCCAACGTGTAAGCCTGCAGACCGTAAGCACCGAAAGAGAAATAAACGCGTTCGCCATCCGAGCACGGCGTGGGCATGGCCGGGCAAGCGGCAATGTGATCGAACGATTCCTGTCGCTCCGCTTGCACGGTCTTTTCCCAGAGCGCCGAGCCATCACGGCGGTCAACGGCGAGCATGACCAGGGACCTGTCGCGAAAGCCTGTTAGGAACAGCTTGTCTCCCCAAATGCAGGGCGAAGAATGGCCTTCCGGTGTGTCGATGTGCCAGAGCTCGTTCTTTCCGGGACCAAACTCTGTAGGAATCGAAGCGTCCTCGGCCATCGCGGATCCATTCGGACCCAGAAACCCAGGCCATTGGTCGGTCTCTTCGGCCTGAATGCACACCTGGCAGCAAACTTGTGCCAGAATGGCGACTCTCAGGAGTTTCGATACCGTGTTAGTGAATGTGTATGTCATGAGTTTCGGTTTGGGATGAATGACGTCTTAAGGATGATAGTTAGACAAAAAAAGGGCGTGGGTGAAAGATTTTCTGAGGATCAATAGTCAATTCTCAGAATCCGATCCTGCTGGCTGCTAGGAATTTGCTTTTGAGTTGG
>CALLLI010000460.1 GCA_938082635.1 uncultured Verrucomicrobiales bacterium | reverse complement strand
AAAACCAGCCTCAAGATGCTCGGCTCCGAAAAAAAGGACCTCACGACACACAAGGAAACATGCTGGAAAGCGTTATTGAGACCGCAGCGAAACAGAGTTGGCGGATCCCTGTGATAGAGCTGAAAATGTGTTTCCCGTTCTAGGTGTATTTAACTGCATTTCGAGCGTGCTTAGCTGCAGTTTAGGCTTTCTTACAACTGCTCCAAAATCGTCTTTAACCCTTGGTAGCAAGGGTTAAAATGGCATGCCCAGAAGGACTCGAACCTTCGACCTACGGATTAGAAATCCGTTGCTCTATCCAGCTGAGCTATGGGCACACATTGAGGGGAGATTAGTCACTGTCTGAGAGAAACTCAAGAAGCCTTCTACTCGGCAGCTCTCTTCAAAGGATGCTCCTTGAGCAGTTCTTCTGGCTTGCAGCCGCACACTCCGCAGCCCTCAATCTCACGACCGCCTCCGCTGAGAAGGCTTTGGGGCCCTGACACCGCTGAAACCCTTGGTTGAGCTAGGAGATTCTGGCCCCACGGTGATGAGTAAGGATTCGCGGGCCGTGGTGCTCGCTCTAGACTAACAGTGTGAGCCATGAAGAAGACGAAGATCAGTAAATTCCTCAGTTTGGTACTGAAACATCAGCCAGAAACGATCGCGCTAGCACTGGATCCGGAAGGGTGGGTGGACGTCGCCACGTTGTTAAAGCAGCTCAATGCCCACGGTAAACCGGTAACGCTGGACCAATTGCGCGAGGTCGTGGAATCCAATGACAAGAAGCGATTCGAGTTCGACGACAAGGGAACTCGGATTCGTGCCAATCAGGAACATTCGGTGGAGATCGATCCAAAATTGGAACACATGGCACCGCCATCCGTGCTTTGGCATGGCACGGCCTCGCGCTTTATACCTAGGATTCGTAAAGAAGGGCTCACGCCGCAGACACGCAAGCATGTCCATTTATCTACGGATCCAGCAATCGCCGCCAAGATAGCGGCACGACATGGCAATCCGGTCGTGATTGAGATCTATGCAAGGGCCATGGCGGAGGCGGACGAAGGTTACCTCTTCTATCGCTCGGCAAATGGAGTTTGGCTAACAGCCGAAGTGCCTGTGAATTACATGGAAGTGTAGCCGCACACCGTCACTTCGCCACCATCCCGCCGCCCTCATCCCGGACTTTAGTCCATGGCATGGTGCCCTGAGCAATCAGGGTGCACCCTCGGCAGTCGGTCATGAGTGACTGTCCTGCTTTCCAGTATTTGGTTTTCGTTCAGGCTACAATCTGGTGAACTACCAGTCATAAGCATCCGTCTGTATTGCGTAATCCTAGCCGTAGGCTTCTTGGTCGCCTGCGGAAAGTCCAAACCCGACGTGAGCCAGCAGGCGAACGAGCCCTCTACGACGCGGCCGGCGGCACCAGCGACAGTCCTGCAGCCCGCTCGGCCCTTCGCCATCGCCGATGGGCTGCTCACCGATCCCGCTCTGTAACTACCATAACCACAATCGATCAATGTTGTCTGGTACACAAGTTTCGCAGGAAGCGAACACACCTTACTCTTGGGCAGACAGAAGAAAGGCATGACCGCCAAGTCAACGCGACTGTCGCGCATGCTCGAGGATGAAGGCCCGGAGATTCCAGAAGCCGTCGCCAATCAGTTAGGCGAAGCCACCGCAGCGGGAGTCCGTGAGCGACAGGTCTATCGCCACGTTGCTCTTGCCGAGGGATTGAAACCCGGTGAGCGGATCCCCTATCAGGTAGAGAGTGTCGATGATGCGGGGCTGCGCTTCCGCAGCGACGTCTTCACCTTACAGCCATTGCCAGCGGCAGGGCAAGCCGTGTCGATCCTCCTCACGTCCGACCAGCAGAATCAGCCGATGTCGGCAGCCAATTACCAGAAAGTGGCAGAAACGGTGGGCCAGCTAGATGCCATTCTCTTTGCAGGAGATTTCGTTGGTCATCCGAACCGAGCGTCGGAATGGTTCGACCGGGCCAACGCCAAGCGTCCCGCGTTCTATCCGGCCATGCAAGGGCGTCTTGTTCAGTTAGGCGCCTCCACATTCAAGGGTGGTGCCTTGCTCCAACAGGCACCCCTCTTCGGCTCCTCGGGAAACCACGATGTCTCCGGGCGCTGGCGCAAGGAGGCCCATACCATTGGAACGATGTTCAATGACCCGCAGCCTCAATGGTATGCCCGCCTCCAACACAGCGACGCCGTGGCTGTTCGAGATCATTCGTTTGAGTCCATCACCTACGATGAAATGTGGGATCACCCCGACACTGGAACCCAGGGCGAGCGTTATTGGGCCTATCAGTATGGCGATACGTTTATCATCTCACTGCATGCAAACCGCATTTGGCGAATGTGGGGAGACAACCGGAAAGGCAAGCTCGGAGAGGCTCCCGAAAGCCTTGCCGATCCTGATCTCTGGGGATTCGGAGACCACGTGTTTGACCCCTTTGGTCCTGGCTCTCCTCAGTTTCTATGGTTGCAGAAGACGCTTAAGACTTCCGCCTTTCAAAAATCGAAGTACAAGATCGTCATGGCGCATCAGACCATGTTCGGCCTCGGCGAGAATGCCCTCCCAGTTCTAGCTGCACCCCAAGCCGTCTTCACGATAGAAGGCCGGGAACAACCATTGACACTCACACATCCAATTTCCCAAGAAGCTTGGTCTGCTCAGATCAAACCCGTGCTCCCAACCATAAGATCGATTTCCTATCATTACCTCAAGGAGAAAGGCGTTTGGAAGCAAGCCGTGGAACCTCTCTTGCTCGATGCCGAGGTTCAGCTAGTCCTCTGTGGTCACTCCCATCTTTGGAACCGCGCCAAAGTAGGTGAGATGAACTACCTCGAGACCTCAAACGTCGGAAATTCATTCGGTGCACGTTTCGATGATTCAGGAGAAGGGAAAGCCTGGCCCCCAAGCAAGCGCCCCGGCGGCGATCCGCTAGGCAGAACCCTCGTGACGCCAACGCGCTTCAATCCCATGCAGTCCCGGGAAGGATACGCCCGCGCGCTTCCTTTCGTTTCCAGCAATAAGATCACGGTTTTCTCCATCCTCACAAGTGAGGACGGATTGATCAAGAGTTACGCCTTCGACACAACCAAGCCAAATTCCGAAACGATTCTATTTGATGAGTTTCGGTTAGCCTCTCCCTGATCCCAGTGTGTGGCATCACAACTGGATGCTAGCCACGCAGTTGCTCCCCAAGCCACTGCCCCTCTTTCTCCACAGCCTCACGCCCTCGGCCCATCATGCCAGCGAAGTGAAAGAACCCATGAATGAGCCCATCGTAGCGCTCCAGTTCGACGGACACGCCTGCGGCCTTTAATTGCTCAGCGTAGGCTTCGCCTTCATCTCGCAAGATATCGTATTCCGCCGTGATGACACGCGCTGACGGCAGCCCTGCTAAATCCAAAGTTTGGTTAGGCGAAGCTAGCGGATGAACGCCATCAATATCTCCGAGATAACTCTGCCAAAAATACAACATCTCATCCTTACTCAAACCGTGATCGATGGCGTAGGCATCGTACGACTCGGTGGCGCACTGCGCGTCAATAACAGGATATATAAGCAACTGCGCTTTGATTGAAGGGCCTTGCTCGTCACGGTTCTTGATGGTCAGAGCGGCCGAGAGATTGCCTCCGGCACTGTCACCAGCCACCGCCACACGTTCGGTATCAACGCCAAAGCTGATGGCCTCCTCAACCAGATGATGCAGGACTTCCTGACAATCTTCGAGAGGCCCTGGAAAGGAATGCTCGGGGGACAAGCGATAGTCGACGGAAGCGACCATGACCTGACCTGCATTCGCGAGATGACGACAAAGCGTGTCGTGCGTGCCCACATTGCCCATGACCCAACCTCCGCCGTGAAGGTAGAGCACCGTCGGCAACGGTCCCTCTGGCGCACCAAGAGGTCGATAGATTCTGAACAGAATGCCTCCAGGCGAACAATGATCCCTTACCTCGGCCATGTCCGTTTCTGGTAGAAAGAGATTCGTCAAGCCACTGAAGATCTCCCTCGCTTCAGGAGGTGGCAAGGTAGCCAGCGAGGGGCCTTTGACGAGGGCGATTGCATCCAGGAATGCGCGAGCTTGAGAGTCCATGCCCTACTCCTGAGCGATCTTTGAGGAAACTGCAATCCCTTTGCGAGTTGCCTGTTTCTCTCTATCCTCAACAAACATGACATTCGTTCGATGCCTCCTAATCTTCTTTCTGACACCATGGATGTCTCTACACGGGGCAGACAAGTGGGTCACTATCGGTGACAGCCTAACAAAGGAATACGAAATTGAATTTCCTATACTCAATCCTAGCAATCCCGCAGCTTGGGGAGAGAGGAATTGGCTAGAGCTTCTCTCAATTCACCGAGGTGAGCATGTGGATATCGGTCCCAATGCAGCGGCCTGGCCGGATCTCCGCGTCACGGGGCATGAGTACAATTGGGCCATTCCAGGTTCGAAGACCACAGAATGGAGAGAGGTGATTGAAGCTACGCTGCTATCCAATGTCTTCTTCGTCTTCAACCGCACCGTGTTGAATAGCTATCTGGATGATGTGGCAGATCGCGTCGTCATCTTTCTGGGTGGGAATGATCTCAAGGGAGCCTACGGAAGGCACTACGATGGAGCGGATCCAACGCCCTTCGTGAACGCACAAGTTTCCAATATCACGACAATCATCGATCACGTGCGTTCTCAAAATGCCACAGCACCAATCGTTCTAGTGAATATGCCCGATGTGGGTGTGACTCCAGTAGTGAAGAATGATCCGGATTACTCTGACGCAAGCAAGCGCCAGCGCATGACTGATCTAACGAATGACCTCAACAAGCGCCTGCGCACGTTGGCCACGCAGAAAGACATCGGCTTTGCTGACATCACCAGTCTAACCAATGAACTAACCGGCCCCCAACGCTACGTCATCGGTGGTGTGCATTTCCTTAAGAGCGTCGATCCAGACAGCCTGAGCAATGATCCCGTTTATCTCTTCTCTCCAGATGGCTTTCATCCGAACACGCCAGCGCAACTCCTATTCGCCAACGCCATCGCATGCGGTTTCAATGAACGCTATCCTGGGCTCGATCCCGTCCCGCTCTTCTCCACCGAGGAAATGCTCGACATCCTTGGACTCGAGCCTGACATGAGCCTAGCGGAATGGGCTGCCGCCTATGACGTGGATGACAGCGATGGCACCGCCGATTTGGATGGCGATGGCGCCTCGCTGCTCGAAGAATTCGCGCTCGGCATGGACCCCCGCGATCCCGATGCTGAGCAACGTGCCTTCGGCTTGATGACCAACGAGCGCCTGGGACTGAGCTACAGACCTAGAGTCGCGAATTCTAATCAATTCACCATCGTGCCGGAATTCAGCACAGACCTTCGGGAATGGCCCATGATACCACCAACCCAGCAATCGCTGGATGCCAACGGCACCCGGCAAGCCTGGGGCACTCCCCACGCGGAAGACTGCTTTCTTCGCCTTTCCTTTAGCGCGCCATGAGGCCTCTAATTCTGCTAGTCGCACTGACGATAGCCGCTGCCGCCGATCCTCCAAAGGACGCTCCTTGGGAAACAGTCACAAAGTTCAACGCTAAAGAACTGGCAGAGATCAGTGGCCTTGCGCCTTCGGGGAAACGCGCAGATGTCCTCTGGACACACAACGACAGCGGGGGTGATGCTGCGTTGCACGCACTCGATCTTGCGGGCAACTTCCTCGGCTCGACTAAGGTGTTAGAAGTGAAGAATAAGGACTGGGAAGACATCGCCGCCTTCACTTACCGAGGCAATCCCTACCTCCTCATCGCAGACACAGGAGACAACAAACACAAGCGGGCCACGGTCACCCTGCATGCCGTGCCTGAACCCAAGCCTAACCAAGATGGCAGCTACACAAACACCAGTGCCCGTGCCGTCTGGACCCTAACGTGCCGCTATGAGGATGGCCCGCAGGATTGCGAAGCCATCGCCATCGACCAACAAGCCCAGCGTGTGTTCCTCTTGAACAAGTCAGGCAAAGCCTCTGTCGTTTATGAGATCCCCTTGTTTCCACAGCCGAAGACGCCCACGCTCATTGCCAAGAAACTCGCCACCCTCCCTCAGACGGCCAATGCCTCTAACAATTTGGTCAGCTTTTTGAAAGCAGGTGTGTTAGGAGCCCGCGCCACAGGTATGGATGCAACCTCTGATGGGAAGACTGCGGTTGTTCTGACTTACACAGACATCCGCTTATTCCAAAGGCAAGGAAAGGAATCTTGGGACCAAGCCTTCACAAAGCCACCGAAGACAATTGCTCTGCCGACCATCTATCAACCGGAGGCCATTTGTTTCAGCAGTGACGACCAATGGATCTATGTGAGTTCGGAAGAGTCCCCCACTCCCTTAGTTCGTTACCCGATCCACAAGTGATTCATTTGACAAACACAAGAACAATAGCGGCACTGAGAACCATGGCACCAGCCAGTCGCCAGCCAAGCGTCTCGCCACCGAGTTGCTTCTCTTCGTTTCCAAACCAGTGGCCTACAAACCAAACGGCAGCCACACTCCATAAGCCGCGAAGATTGTAGATGACATTCACAGCCGTGCCGTCCTGAGAGATGGCGAGGGTATTGATCAAGATCATGGCCTGAGCCGCCATGAGAAGCGAACCGCAAAGTAAGGGTCGCCATTGCAGACCCGAGATGGAACCCAGCGACTGAGAGAACAGCGGGATAAAGCCTAACGAGAGGACAGCGGCAATGAACATCGTTATCGGCAAGAAACGTCCGATCCCCCAAGCAGGAGCCCATTTCATAACGAGCACATCAAAGAGGGCGTAGGCAGCACCCGCAGCCAGGGCGAGTAAGATGGTTCGTCCCACGTGCGCCTGACCTCCCCGCGGCCCGCGATGCAAGAGAGCGATGCCTAACACACTCAAGGCGGCCGCTACCCACAAGCTTGGGCGAACGGGCGTCGTCAGCAGCCAGGTAGTGAACACCGCCACGAGGATAAGTTTAATTCCGATCACTGGGGTCGCGATAGACACATCTCCTTTGTCCAGCGCGAGGAATGTTAGTATCTGACCACCAACAAAGAGCCCAGCCACGACAAGAGGTTGCCAGAGCCACGCCATGCCCGGAAAGCTTCCGCCCAACGGCCACAGCGTTAGAAAGACAATGCCAGTCAGCCCATTGCACACCACCGCGGTTCGCCAAGGCCCCACACCACGAGAAGCCGCCTGCTTAAAGAACATCGCGGCGGCGACATAGAGTAGGCTGCTAATGAGCGGAAAGATGAGATGCATCGGAGACGCCTCATGATGGGGCGATCTCAAGAGATCGCTACTTCTAGTCCATCACAAATACCGCCTAACAACAGCGTCCTGCTACGGCGGCTCTCACTTTGTATCCTTAGCGAGTTTTAGAATCTCAGGAGTGATGGGGTGTCCTTGCAATAAGAACTCACTACTACCGCTCCCTCAGCCATAGGCAGAACAAGCTGAGTAGACCTTAAACTCGTCTTCTTCCTTAACAACATCCACAAAGATGGACTGAATTCCCTTGCCCTTCTCCCTGAAGCTGACCTCGAAACGGAGGTTTGTGGCTTCCTTATTCACATACTTCTCCACCGTCCACGGTTTCAAAGGCAGATAGGTCTTCCAACGCGTCGCCGCAGCCCCATCATACACGAGAAACGAACGAACGATGCCGTCGGGCATGGCTTTGCTAAAGGCCGAATCTAATCGCCACTTCACTCCATCAGCTGCCTGATCCTTTGATTGAGCCACAAGCCACTCGTCAAGCGCCTTGTAAGCAGGTGCCACGTCGGCCGGAGCAGGAGCCAGCTTGCTACCGAAGACCACATGTCCCCCTGAAAACAAATCCTCGGCAACCTCCGTCGACAACGCCATCACCACACCCAGCGACAAGATCGCAAACCTCATTAGCACATTCATCGCTCACCAGCTTAACCCACGCCGAGGTCCCTAGCAAACAACTCGCAGAAACGCCACTCTTGGCCTCCCCAAGCGCTCGCACGCGGGCTTCCAGGCGCTTGCCAATCTATCGCCAGCCATCACGACTATACCAAGCGCCATCATAAATTGCTATTCGTTGAGATCCAGTGGCTGGGACTTTTAGTCACCGCGGAATGCTTGGGTTCGATACTGTGGCGACTAAAAGTCACCACCACCAACCAGTCAACGCGACTACGTTAGTATTGGGCTGGAAATTAGTGACGGCGCTTGG
>CALLLI010000459.1 GCA_938082635.1 uncultured Verrucomicrobiales bacterium | reverse complement strand
TCGGATCAAAGGCGACATCGGAGCCGAGGCCAATCGACGCCCGATTGCCAAGGACATGGACGCCGTCGTCTTGTCTGCCTTTGCCGAGATGACCGATGCCGGACCGAAAGGCGATCTCGAAGCCTATCTGGAAGAGAAGGTGAATCAGCTCATTCAGAAAGACATCACCGAGTCACCTCGCGAGTTCATTTACCGACTCTTCCGCAGCGAAGAACGGGAAGAACTCTATGAGTTTACGAAGAATAAGATCAGCCAAGCTGAGAAGGTCATCATTGATCGCTTGGATAGCTTCATCAAAGAAGCGGTCGAGGATTCGGAATCGCTCACTTACGGGAAACTACAGCTCAAGCGTGCTCACGACTACCTCGAGCAGACGGCCAACTATTGGAACAACTTCCAGATTGAGAAATGGGACAAGCGCTTGCGTGGACTCGCCAAATGGGTCGTGGATGGTACCCCACGCTACATTCCAGGAGAGAAACGCCAGGTCATCATTGAGCGCCTTCATTCTGTGTTAGAGTTACTTAAGATGCATCACCTGCAGCCGCGCTTGCTCGCCATCTGCAAGTACATTGAGCAAGGGCACTCGGGCGATTACATGACGACGACACTGCCGACCTTGCATCATCTCAACGGCATGATCACGACAGCACGACTCGCTTCCGGCGAAGCCTCGGAAGCCGTCGATACCACACGCCTACGGAGGCCTAGCCTTTCACGAAAGCGGGATGACCTGCTCAGTCGAGGAGATAGCCCACGCCAAATTTACGAACACTATCCTACCGGTTCGTTTGCCAATGAAGTCAATGAAGCCACCACGCGCTTCAACGCGGCACGAAGCACGGAAACGGAAGGCTCCGAGAGCAAGCGCGTCTTCGATTACTTGGACACCCTTTGGGAACACCTCCGCACCGCTCAGCGGGATGAGACGCTCGACACGCTCTTCTATGAAAAGCCCGTGCAGCGCTACATGACCCGATTGCGCGCCCACGCCTGTGTACCCGACTTTGATATCAGCAAGTTTATCCGCGAGAAGCCAGGCGAACTCAAGAACCTCGCTGAACTTGCCGTCATGAATCCCATCATGCTAGAGCGAGCCATTGTGAATGCTGGCAATGACTATCCGAAGGTGATCATTGCACCGAATCAATCGACAGAGAACGATGCCAAGAAAGCCTTGGAAGCTCAGGGATGTGACTTGTTCAACAACAATGGCCCGCACGCCTTTGTCCCCTGCCCTGACATGCGCAACATGATCGTCTTCCTCGACGAACGCGGCGACTTCAACCCCGTGCGCGATATTTCTAACATCAACACTTGGAAGGCTAACGCCGACTCCGAGAATCCGTCAAAGATCCGCGCCTACCGTACGGGTGCCAAAGACGAGTAATGGGCAAAGAGCACGAAACCATCAACGAAGGACTCTGCGAATGGGCCGGGAAACAGAAGATGTTCTTCGTCTCCACGGCACCTTTGTCAGGCGATGGCCGAGTCAATTGCTCCCCGAAAGGCATGGACACCTTCCGGATTCTCGGCCCAAAGACAGTCGCCTACTTGGACCTCACAGGCAGTGGCGTGGAAACAATCGCTCATCTCCAAGAGAATGGTCGCATCACCATCATGTTCTGCGCCTTTGAAGGCAGTCCCAACATTGTTCGATTCTATGGCAAAGGAAAGGTCCTCGAACGCGGTACTCCCGAATACGAGGCAAAGCTTGAACACTTCGACGAACAGCTAGGAGCGCGAGCGATCATTCATGTCGACGTGGATCGAATCATCGATTCCTGTGGCTACTCGATCCCGCACTACCAGTTCGTCGGCGAGCGAGACATCCTCACCAAATGGTCCGAACGCAAGGGCCAAGAAGGCGTCGAGGCTTACAACCAGGAGAATAATCTCCAGAGTTTAGATGGCCTACCAGGCGTCGAGCCAAAGAGTCCGTCATCTTCTTAAAAGATAGACCATCACTGAACATTTGGTCTTAGGTAGTCGTGTGGCTCGACACCAGACACCCCATTGTTCTCTCATTCTTCTTCTAAGTGGATTGGCAGGAGCCATGGGCTGGGGAATCCGTGGCCAGTATGGTCACGAGACCGGTGCCATGATCGCTGGGCTACTCGTCGCACTATTACTCGTCTTTCTCTTCTGTCCACAGCTCCAGTCCCTCCAGGCAGCCCGAGCCGTCGCCTTGATGACATTGGGCATCTCCTTCGGCGGATCCATGACCTACGGGCAAACCGTCGGCCTGACCCACGACGCGCCACTTGTGGGCAATCAAGCGGCACTTGCTTGGGGCCTACTCGGCCTCTTTCTCAAAGGCGGGATCTGGATCGGCTTTGCGGGGCTCTTCTTAGGCATCGGGCTCAGCCAGAAACGCTACACGCCTTGGGAGCTGACCGCGCTCCTGTGCGGCGCGACCGTTCTCCTACTCATCGGCCAGCAACTTCTTAACCGTCCATTCGATCCCGAGGCCCGACTTCTCCCTCGCTTCTATTTCTCCGCTCACTGGCGATGGGAGCCCGACGCCGAGCTAAAGCCACGACGCGAACGTTGGGGAGGACTTCTCGTCGCCTTGCTAGGCATGTTCACCTATGTAGCCCTGCGCAAACAAGATTCCCTAGCAAGGCAACTCACGCTTTGGGGATTTCTGGCAGGCGGCGTTGGTTTCGCTGGCGGTCAATGCGTGCAAGCAGCCCATGCTTGGTTCCCTTCATTCTTCGACAAAGGGATCCTTTCCCCAATCACCGCACACATCAACTGGTGGAACCTGATGGAAACGACCTTCGGGTTTCTCTTCGGGACCATCCTAGCATTGGGACTTTGGCGCAACCGACATCACCTCAAACTAGGAGCCAACGCTCCAGAAATCCCCCTAACACCTTGGACAGAAGCCGGGTTGTTGGTCTTACACATGGCAGCACTCATTTCGTGGAATTTCCTTTCCATCGAGAAACTAGATCGATTCGCTGACCCGGCGATCACCATGGGCATCCTCCCCATCCTCGGGATCATGGCCGGACGCTGGTGGCCCTACCTCTTTGCCCTTCCGGTCGTGGCCATCCCCATCGCAGGAAAGACATTTCGCGAACTCGGTCTTCGCGGAGATGCCCTGCCTCTCGTGGCTGCTGCCTGCATCTATCTGATCTTTCCTCTCATCATCCTCACCACTCTAGCACATCACTTTTCTCGACGCCCAACTGAACAAGCGCTCCCATTTCTACGGTGGTCTCTTCTTCTCATCGTCTGGACCTATCTCTTTCTAAATACCGGATTCTTCCGCTACCCTTGGCCGTGGGAACCCTGGACCAACCGCACGCTGCACCAGCTCATCTTTGTCGGATGCGCCGCAGGCCTCACACTCGCCGTACTACGCCTTCACTCACACATCAAACCCGTGAAACGGCAGCGGCCGATTCTGCCGTGGGAACGCCCTTAAGACTTCTTCGTCGCGACAGGATTCTTCCGATTCGGGTAACAAGTCTGACAGATTTCGCAAACGGTCCCATCACACCCGCGTGCCGAGCAATACTCACGACCATAGAAGATGATCTGGAGATGGAGCTTGTTCCAGGATTCCCGAGAGAAGACCTTCTTCAAATCCGCCTCAGTTTGGACGACATTCTTTCCCTTGGTCAGTCCCCACCGTTGAGCCAAGCGATGAATGTGCGTGTCCACGGGAAACGCGGGGACTCCAAAGGCCTGAGCCATGACCACAGAAGCGGTCTTGTGACCGACGCCCGGCAGAGCTTCAAGTGCTTCCATGTCCACGGGAACCTCTCCGCCATGCTCTCGCACCAGAATTTCTGAGAGATCTCGGATCGCCTTTGCTTTGCGGGGTGCCAATCCGCACGGCCGGACGATTTCTTGAATCGCAGGCACCGACACCTTCGCCATGGTCTGCGGCGTGTCCGCGAGATCAAATAGTGCTGGAGTGACCTTGTTCACGCGCACGTCAGTGCATTGTGCCGACAAGAGGACGGCGACAAGCAACGTGTATGGATCCCCATGATCCAGCGGAATCGGCGTCTCTGGATAGAGAGACTCAAGCCTAGCCCGGATGAAATCAGCGCGCTCTTGCTTGAGCATGCTAACAGAAGGCTTAAGCCTTATCCTTAATGGCTTCGTACATTTTGCGGACGTGACTGAACTTCGTCCGATCCTTCAAGATGTTCTTGGAACGCTCATAGCTACCCCATTTGAGAACTTTGATCCGCACGTCGCGAGCGCCCCAGGCGTTCATCTTAGCGCGGCTCGGCTTGTAGAGATCGATGGTGTCCTTGCCCACAAGAGCACTGCCATAATCGTCAATCTCGTAAGTGACCCCAGGTTGTCCCTCAATTTGGAAACGAGTACCGACAGGATACTTGGACCAATCCGCAGCAGCGCTTCGCACGCCGGAGTAATACTTTAGACGGGTGCCAATGGCCGTCTTATTGGAGTAAGCGATGTGGTCCGATTCAGTGTGCGTGTATGCCGTGGTGCGAACCTGAAGCGTCTTCTTGCTGCTGGAGCTGATCGAGGTCCGATCCCATTTGCTTCCTTCTTTTACTCCAGTAGAGCTACAGCTAGCAAAGCTGAAGGCGGCAAATGCAATGGCGACATATACTACGGAACGCTTCATAATTAAGATAATACGATGGAAACTGCAGGAATACCCCTGCGGCGGCGGATTTAACAGAGGGTTTTCCAACGGTCAACCCAGGAATTTCTGCGGCACGAACGAGAGATCGCTGGCTTCATCCACTGCGAGCTGGATCTGGAAGGCCATGATCTTCTCCGGCACGGGACTTTGATAATTGGCAAGCAGGTCCCGGAGAGCATCAACTGGCGACAATTCCTCAGTCTTCACCAGCCGGTAGACCTTGACTGCCAACGATTCAGCTGCTCCTGGCGTCACGAGATCAGGAATAGCACCCAAGAGGTCTCGTGGCATTTCTTTGGGAAGTTTGAACCCGTATTTCTTACACAGGATGCGTATCAGCCCGTAGGCCCCCTCAGGAGTATGCTCTGGAAATAATGGAATCTTTACGTCAACTCGCCCAGGACGTTTGAGATCGACTTCGATGAGATCCGGTCGGCTGGACGCTAGAATCCATAGTATCTTGCCCCGATTACTCGAACGGCTCATTTCAGTAGCCATCATAGAATAGACCCTTCCTGAGACGCCCCCGCTATCCCCAGACTGACCAGATCGCTTGCCCATCGCTTGGTCTGCTTCGTCAATAAAGACAACACAACGTCCTAACGCTTGTAACAGGCGAAAGATCTTCTCGAGGTTACTCTCAGTACTACCGACCCACTTATCACGGAAGTTCTTTAACTTCACCACGGGCACTCCGGCTTCGCCCGCAAGGCACTCTACCAAATAGGTCTTACCTGTACCGACCGGACCACACACGAGATACCCCATGGGCATGGCTTGGTGATCACCTTTCTGCCAGAGTTGGATATCCTGACGAACCCATTTCTTCACGGGCTCTTGACCATGGAAATCATCCAGAGTGCGATTAGGCTTCACGAACTCGATCAAGCCGACACATTCCTTCTCAACTAACGATTTCTTAAACTCGGACAGATCGTTCGGTTGAATCGTCTTCTTGAGATACTCTTGCTGCTTGAGCAATCCAGCGACCGCGCTGAGCGTAGCGCCAGTCATTTGCCTCGCAGGCACACTCATGTCAGCTTCGTAAGGCTTCAGCGCAATGGGATATTGATCGCCTTTGAGTTTGAAATATGCCTCCAAGTCCTCGCGATCAGGTAGCGGCACCTTCAGATGAGCACTTCGCGGATGATGTACGACCAGAGCGTGAAGGTCGTTCAAATTCTCAGTCAGGAGGAAGCAAGCGAAGGGGTGTTCTGTAAGGGACGTTTCCGAGGCCCACTCGCGAATGAGCAACGCCATGGCATGGACATCATTGTTCACCGCAGATCCCAGATTTGGCACTATCAGATGACTACTTTTCAGAATGACTGTCACCTTGATGTTCTGCCCACCTGCTTGGCGTAGATTGGCACAGTAGCGAAAGTAATGCGTTAAGATTTCGAGAGCTTCCCGAGGTCGCTTCGAGAAGGGTTGCCTCTCCTTATAACTTGGCCATTCCATCAGAGTCTCACCGCCCTTGAGAATCCGAATGCCATTGCCGAGGTCATAGCTCAGAACGACGTCGAAACTCGGCAAGAGAACTTCGACCAAATAATCCGTGAGATTGCCCAGTCGTGCTCCCTCTTTCAGTGGGAGCACGTACTGGTCCGTGATGTTCCCGTGAAGGATGAACTGATTCGTGGCATTACTCTCATACAGAGTAATCAGCTCATCAGACCAAGGTGGGAGATCAGGCTTAGGCATTACTGGATAGGCTAGCGCATTGCCGCTTCCGATCAATGGAGGGAAAGGGTTGAGTTGCTTTTCTGGAAAGTTTGTCAATTCTTGAACGTAGTATTTCTCATGCCCTTCATCCGCTCAGCACTCATCATTGCTCTCCTGGGCCTCCTCTTCGCCGCATTGGCTGAAGCCCAGCATGAGCATGGTTACGTACCACCGCCTGATATCCCTAAATCCTGGGCCCAGCATCTCTGGTTCGAGGAAGGTCCATTCGTAGAGCCGTATAACATGGGTTGGGGAGATGGCATTCGGTTTCCCATCACAACAGTGAAGAAGGACACCCAAGCGTTCTTCCTCCAAGGCTGGGCACTCTTGGCCGCGGGCTGGAAAGAAGAAGCCGTCCGCAGCTTGCGCCACGCGCTCTATCAAGACCCTCAATGCGCCATGGCCCTGTGGTCACTCAGCATGGCTTCTTTATCAGACGTCGAAAGGGCCCGAACTTTCATAGGAGAAATTCCAAGTAAGGCGAAATTATCAAAATTCGAAGCAAGTTTCATCACTCCCCTGCGGAAAGCCTTAGAGACAAGCACACACGATTGGAAATCCTTAACGAAAGCCTACAGCAAACTGGACACGACAGAAGCACACGTCGCCGCGTCCTGGGTCTACCGCTGTCATCCAGCGGCCGCCACGGCTTCCGACATCGAAACCTGCCTCAAAGAGATCCTGACCAAGCAGCCTAAACATCCCATACAGTCCTACGCCATTTCTCAACCACGCTGGCACTCGCTCGTTCCAGAAAGTGTGAAAGGCTCCCTGCCAGAACAATTCGCTCAGGCCCACCGATTCGTTAGACTGGGCAAGCCCAAAGAAGCCCTTCAGTGTTTCGCGAGAGCCATCCCAGCTCTTGCAGAGTACGCGACTCTACTTCGCCAACTTCCCTCTCGCTGGCCGCGCTATGTGAATGCTCTTTCGGAGACTGCTCGACTGCTCGCAACGTTAGGTCATGACGAAGAGGCCAAAATAGTCATCGCCCATCTGCAGTCGCTACCACGACATCCCTCCGCGCCGTTTCTAGATGCAGCCATCTTTCAGCTCAAGTCCCTACCTCCAGCGGGAACCCGGCAGCAAGCGGTCGACCTGGCGTGGCTTGCGGAACTTGATTTCCACGGCTGGGCGGGCCTGACCTGGGAACTCCCAACCACTTCAGGAGAACACGTAAGCACCACTGATTTCATCAACAAAGACGTGCTCCTCATCTTCTACCTGGGCAAAGGTTGCGTCCATTGCATGGAACAACTCCAGGCCTTCGCTCCCGAAGCCGCCGCCTATTCGAAAGCAGGTATCGAGATCGTCTCCATCAGTCTCGATTCTATCAAAGGGCTACGAACGACCCTGGAACTATCAGAGAAACCGTTCACCTTTCCTCTCGTCTCCGATGAAGCCCTCGCAATCTTTCGCGCTTACGATGCCTATGACCCCTTTGATCGCGCGCCCATCCATGGCACCTTCTTTGTCAGCAAATCTGGTCTCGTGAAATGGGCAGACGTGGGGCATGAGCCCTTCATGAAACCAAGCTGGCTCCTCGAAGAGTGCCAGCGTCTGCAGAAGTTCGACACTAGCCTACCAGCCATTGACTACTAATCCCGGTCCTGACTCAGCCGCGTCGCAAAGGTCGTTGTAATGAGACGCATGAATTGGTTGCCAGCTTCAGCCGACTCTCCCAGGAACTGGCGAATCTGTGAGCGAGTGATTCTCCAGACCATCGCATCCGTGAGCGCACGAACACTCGCTGAGGCTTGAGGAGGATTTAGGACTTCCATTTCTCCACAGATCTGTCCGACGCCCAACTCAGCAACAACAACGCCTTGGCGTTCCACTTGAAACCTTCCTGCCAAGATGATGAAGATCGTCTCGTGGGACGCACCTTCTTCGATCACTTCACGCCCTTGTGGCACCAGGACGGAGGAACCTGCGCTGGCAAGCGCCTGACGCTCCTTCACGCCGAAATCTCGCAACAACGCAAGGTCTTCCAGCGCAGGGCAAGAAGCATTCGAAAGAGAGGAGGTGAGCTCGGTAGCCATGGCGATGCCTCATACAACGTGATTTCCTCCAGAAAGTTTCTTAAAGAGTTGAAGAAAGTTCCGTAGCCCCAGTAGCAGAGGCCCCTACACCACCTTTCTGGCGAGGCAGAAATCGATGGCGCACGCCCTGGAGTTCACATTTCCACCAAGCCCACAAGCCTTTGGCAAAGGGCTTCAAGGCGGCAGCACCGGGCGAGAATCCCGGTTTCAGGAGATAACGATTGTCGAGATTGTTCGCTCCGTAGAGCCCCACCGATTGCCGAAGATCTGCCAGCCGCACCAACCGCCTATTGTAAAATCGCATCAACTTAGCGATCACTCCACCGATAGGGCCATGATAGGGCATGCGGGCGAATTCCAGCTCCGTATTCCGATAGACAAAGTCAACCGGCCCAATGAAGTAAGCCCCTATGTCTAACAAGAACGCCGCCCGCATAAGATCCGCATCACCCAAGTAGGCGTACTTATCTTCGTAGAGCGCCTCGAACCAGCGACGGTAACTTTCAGCGTAGCCACTCTGATAGTTCTGCCAGTCATCCCTTACGTCTTCGCCGCGCAGTGCCTTGGCGACGAAGGCTTGGGCCGTCATTACGGTGTGTCCGATAAAATCGATCCCATGACTGTAGAGCGGATCCATGAAGCCAGCCGCGTCACCAACGCACGCCCAGCCATCACCAGCGACCTCAAGATTTTCATAAGCTAGCTGAGTGTAAGTGAGCGTGTCTTTTGGAATGACCTCGGCTTCTTCAAACATCCACTTGCCGATCGGATGCTCACGAAGATGTGCCAGCAACGTCTCTGACAAATTGCCGCGACGTTCTAGCTGAAAGTAACGCGGGTCATAGGTCACCCCCGCACTCACATCACCATTCTTCAAAGGAATGAGCCAACACCACCACCCGCGCCCCGTAAGGTGATTCGTAGCTGAACTCCGCGACACACTGCAAGACGCGGCAAACTCAGGGTGTTTCATCGCCAGTTCTGCACCATCCAAGTCTTTCACCCCACGAAACCTCGCCCAAAGCGACTTCGTTAAATGATCTGTCAGAGGCTTCAGCGTGCCTCGCTGCCGACCGATCACGGCCGCCTTGCCCGTAGCATCGATGACCCATTTGCTCTGATAGACTTTCTCCTCACCTGCCGCAGTCTTAACCACCACGCGATTTTTCCCCTCACCTCCCAACGAAATCTCGGTGGGGCGCGCAGGCCGCACCACTTCACAGCCCTCAACTTCCGCTGTATCTAGCACATACTGATCAAGCGTCGCCCGGTCTAACTGATATGTGGGCAGGCGCGCTTGAAAGAACGGGCCGATTTCGCCGCAATGCGAAAGACAATCATTCCCTTCCTTCTGAAACCAAAGCCGCAATCCATGCTTCACAATGTGCTCCTGTGAGAGATGTTTGGAGAGCCGCAAGACTCGTGTGAGATAACACCCTCCCACCTCTGAGGTCGACTCGCCTACACGGCGCTTAAAGGCGGCTCCCTTCTCAACAATCGTCACCGTCCATTCCGGGTTCCCTCGCTTCAGCAACAACCCCATCGATGCCCCAGAGAGAGAACCTCCGAGAATCAGAACGTCAACAGAATGGCTGGAAGTAGCGGGCGTCATCGCTTCACAAACCTCTACGTCACGCAGACCTGCCTCGCCACGCAAATTCGATCACGAGGCCTTCGATACCCACACTCGCCCGTAGTCGCGGAACTTGCCTTCCTTCAATTCGCCCTGGGAAACACCTCCTCCAAGGACAAAGCGATCGCCATCCGGGAGAAAGGCACCTTGGCAGACTCTCCCTTTATAGTTGTACGAAGCTCGAAGATTGCCGCTCTCTCGATCAAAGGCCGCGACATTCCACTGACCACTCTCCAAGCGCCCGGCCATGACGAACCAATCGTCTGACGGGTGAAAAGCGAAGGCTTCCATGAGTCCTTGACCGGTCTCATCTCCCGATGATTTCGCTTCCTTTGGCGCTCCCTCTTCCTTCCACGCGTAGGCCTGCCAGAGCTGCTTGCCATTGCCGGCTGCGGGATCGCGTGTCGTTCCCATGCCGATAAGATAGAGCAGGTCATCTCCTGGACCGAAGGCGAGAGAGAAGACTCCACCAGTATAGTAGTGGCCTTTAATAATCCCCCACCCGGTGAAGTCACCCGTCGTCCACGTGGAGACTAACTCTTGCGTCTCCACCTCCCAGACGCGGATCTCACCCATAAGATTTCCCGCAGCCACGTAACGCCCATCGCGGCTGAACGCGACGCTCTGTACGGGAGGAACATGCTCGAAACTCGCTTTGAGCTCTCCGGTCTTGGTGTCGTAGACCTTGACCGAGGGCTCACGCTCCGGCGCAGGCTCGTATTTGTACCCGCCACAAAGATACTGCCCAGTCGACGAGGCGATCCATTTCCCATCTAGCGATAGCGCACTCTGCCAGGACCAGAATTCATGCGCCTGGACCCGCCGGAAACACGAACGCTTCTCAACATCATGCCACAGCAAGGCCCCATCATATCCCGCAGAGATCACGGTCTTTCCATCAGGTAGCGCATGAACACCAGACGCATACCGCGTGTGTTCGCCTAACAAGACGCGCTCTTCTGTCTCCAGATCTACTCCGTAAACACCACCATCCAGACAAGCCGCCCAGAGCCGGGTTCCATCGGCAACCAACGCCAAATCGTGAACAGTCGTCGGCAACTTAATCACCTTCAATTCATCAATCTTCATGCCAAGACCTCCTTGATTGGATCTGCCCGTTCTTCTACCCGATGGAAGGTCGGTAAGTTAGGCAATTCATACTCAGCGTATGGATCAATGCCCAACGCTTGGTAGATCGTCGCGAACAAGTTCTTCTCAGTGAACGGGCTCTCGGTGACATCCACGCCCAAGGCATCCGTCGCTCCCACCACGGCTCCTGGTTGAATGCCGCAGCCGGCCATCGCAAGGCTCCAAGCATTCGGATAATGATCGCGCCCGCGCTTCACATTAATCCACGGCGTACGTCCAAACTCACCCATGACCACAACCAATGTATCCTCCGCCATCCCGCGATCTTTGAGATCGTTAACTAACTGATAAACAATGTTGTCCAAATCAGGCACGACCATTTGGTAGATCTCATGATTGAAGACGTGCGTATCCCAGGGCATCCCATTCGCCACCATGACAAAGGGCGCACCTTCCTCCACCAGCGAGCGGGCCAACAAGGCATGCTGCCCAAACGCCCCGGCTCCGTAGCGTTCTCGATCTTTCTGAGGCAAACGCTCCAAGTCGAAGAGATGCGCACAACTCATAAGACCTTTCACCCGCTCATAAACCGCATTGTGAGACGCCGCCGCCGCGCTCTTCTGCTCATTCTCAAACTTCTTGCTGAAAAACCGACGCAGAGCCTCGCGCTCTTCATGATCCGCCTCAGAGAACCCAGGTATCCTCGTCGCATCTTCAATCTTAAACTCACCACCCACACGCACAGGCGCGTATTCCGCACCTAACCAACCCGCCCAATTGCCTGCCTTGAAGCCTTTGAACTCGTTCCCCTCAGGACAAGGATCTAACAAGACGAAATTCGGAATCGCGCTGTCAAGCTGACCTAACTGTTGCGCCAAGACAGATCCTAGAGTCGGGCGCGTGAATGGTGGACGTGGATTGTCACCGCGATTGAGTAAATTGATCGCCTGAGTATGCTCTGACTGATTCGTCTTCATCGAGCGAATCACGGCCATCTTGTCTAAGATTGACGCGCACTTAGGCATCAGCTCACTCACATGGACCCCAGGAATCGCCGTAGGAATGCTACCAAAGGGCCCGCCCGTGGAGGTGCCCGGTTTCGGGTCCCAAGTCTCAAACTGGCTCGGACCTCCACAACACCACAAGAGAATGCAGCGTTTATTAGAACGCTTCACCTGCTCGGCAAAGGCCGGCACCGAGAAGAGCCCGCTCCAACTCATGGTAGAGACGCCTCCCGAAGCCACAGCACCCTGAAGGAAGCGACGACGATGCATCGAGTGATCGGGTGAACCACAATCTTTCGGAGGAACGTTGTTTGGTGAAGAAGGCATCGTGGTTCTACTCAGTGATTGAAACGAAACTCCGATCCAGCAATCAAGGCCCAAAGAAACGAACGAGCCCGATCTCCCGAATGTCCTAGATAGGCAAGACTCGCGGCAAGCTCATCTGCATCAGGCCCACGCCCAAGGGCCATCTCAAAGGCACCGGCAACGATCTGATCTGGTACCTGCCCAGCAAAGTCACGCACGAGGATCTCATTCATCCGCGGATTGTTCGTGAAGAAGAGCCCTTCAGCAGCCACCGGGCTGAACGTTTCAGGGAAGATCTCCCCATAGATGCGGGCAAAAGCATGCCGGTAGCTCTCATGGTCGATCCCGGGGAAATTCCCCTCAGCATCTGCCCGATGCCCTCCTGCCACCAACGCCGAGCGAAACAGAGCCTCGGCGGTCAGCGGCTTGATCAACGCCCCAGCAAAGGACTCATCCGCAGGTCGCGCACTCCCAGTGGGCAACGAATCCAATTGATAGGCCTGACTCGCCATGATCTCGCGGAGGAGACGTTTGATATCATAGCCATGACTTGCGAAATCCTGCCCTAACCAATCAAGTAACTCCGGATGACTGGGTGGATGAATCGAATCCAAGTGATCCACTGGATGAACCAGGCCTCTCCCTAACAAGAGCGCCCACGCTCGATTCACAAAGGCCTTCGCAAATTCCGGATAGGACTCGATCGCCATCTCAGCCAGAGCTTCGCGACGGGACGAAGAAGGTATCGGAGCAGCCTCCATCTTAAGTGGCCCCTTTCGCTTCTTCTTGGCTTTCTTGTCCTTCTCCTTCTTGTTGAGCCTATCAAAGTACTCCTGCGAGGGTGACACACGATACGTTTCGTTCGTTTCTTCTTCTACCGTCCTACCACTTAAGAATGCGAGTTCCGCTTGAAAAGAATCTCCTTCCAAAGAACTGAACTCAAATTGACCGCCGATCGCCGCCTCCCCCAAGGATAGCCCATCCGGTGTCTCGACGTTGAACGAGCGTTTAAAGAAAGCAACCAAGCCCCAGTAGTGCCGCTGCTCGATCTCAGGAATGAGCGGATGGTTATGGCATTGCGCACAAGCGATCTGCTTGCCTAACAAGGACGGTGCCACCTGCCGCACCATGTCTTCATGCTTATCCTTGTGCCCAACCAAGAACCAACGCGCCCCGCGCTCCTTTCCTTCAGTCGCCCGGGCTAGCAGCATATCATGCGCCACTTCATTCCATGGCCGATTCGACGAGAAGACCCATTTAAGATAGTCATGCCAATCACCACCACGCTCTAAAGCACGCGTCCCACCGATTAATCCATGACGCCTCCCCATCAGGACGGTGTCAAAGATCTCCGCGAAATTGCGAGCGAACTCAGGATGGTCCAACAAGTCATCGACCAAACGCGCCCGTTTGTCTGACCGTGCCTGAGCAAGAAACGCCCGTCGCTCTTCCACCGAGGGAATGCGACCAAGAAGATCAAGGTAAGCCCGACGCACAAAGCCTGCATCAGCAACCACCATGGATGGCGTCACTTCGCGGGTCGCCCAGCCGCGCGCTACCAGGAAATCGATGACCACATGTGGCGACATTTCAGAAGGAAGACTGGTACCCTCTAATAAAGCAGCCTCAGGCGCCTTCCCTAGCGACGTAATCCAGGATGAGATGACCTCCACTTCCGTTTCCGTGAGCCGCTCCCCTTTGGGTGGCATGCTGTTATCGGAATCCGGATGGAGGACCTCGAGAAGCAAGCTCTCCGAAGGCTTTCCGGCCACCACCGCGGGCCCGCTTTCGCCGCCTTTCAAGATGTTCGGCACCGCCCGCAGATCCAAGCCGCCCTTATGCTTCACCCCACCGTGACACTTCGTGCAACGCTCGCTGAGCACCTCTCGAGCCGCTTCCCAAGCCCCACCTGCCTGCAACGCACTAACCAGGCCAAATATCGCAAGGAGACTACAGAACCGAATCATGACCATTTCCAACCCTGGTTATCCGCGCCTGTTTCACTAGCGTTTCGCGTGACGACCAATGGTCGTCTTATCCACAACGAACTCACCTGTGTAGGTGAAGGGCCCCTTGGCAGGATCCGGCTTGAACTCGAAGACTTGCACTGCTGGTGACTTACGATTGCCAGTCTTGAGGTGAACAGACACCTTGAGGTTCTTCTTGCCACTAGCAGAGCGCCCGAGACGTCCCCCTTTCACCTGGATCGTGTTCTTTCCCTTCTTGAGTCCGCCGATGACTAACTGGGTCCCATGCGTATCACTGGCCTCGTGGGAACTAATGCCATTGACAGTCACCGTAGTATCGAATCCGTAAGTAATAAGATGAATGTCAGCAATGTAGTCTGGTATCTCACAGGGCTTCTGAACTCTCGGGCTCTGACCACTTGGCTGGAAAGCCGCGTCCTTCAGAAAGCCTAACTTATTTGCACCAATGTCAGCAACAACTTCAGGTGGCAGCTGCCCCATCAACGCGAGCCGATAGAATTTCCATTGATTGCCCTCTTTGAGATACCGCAAGACAAGCAAGCTGTTAGGCACTGCCGCTTTCACATCAAGATCAGCTTTCCCATAGTACACCGCCACGGCTGTCGGCCCCTTTGACCTTACTTGGAGCAACCGCAACCGCTCAATCGCGGGTGGCTTCATTGGCAATGCAAACATGGCAGAGGGGAAACGCTTCTTCTGAGAAACGACCAAGTTGCGTGTTTCAATCTGTCGCGCGTATGCCGTCACTTTTTTCCAGCCCTTGTAATCTTTCTTGATCATAGTCTGCCGCCACTGCTGATAAACAGGCTGAAGATCTCGCTGCAACACAGTAGGTTCTTTGCCGTGAAGAGGAACTATCAAGGATGAGAACAGAAGGACGCAGAGTGCTCGAAACATGATTCTGCAAGCGTCTCCAAGCATACCTCAAGACGCAAGCTTGGAAAAACCACAGAGATCGAATCAAAAGAAATTGCCAAAGACGTGAAAAAGCGGAATTCTTTGGTTATCTCTATCATGTCGTTTTCCGTTCATCCCTTACAACCCCTGCTTCATAACACGCCCACACGGCGTGTTCAGCTGCAATGTATTAGCTAGGCAGTTTAAGATGGATCGCACGCAAGGACTCATGGACGAAGCTTCGCCCCTCGTCTTCAAGGAAGCCGGTACAGCAAAGTTACGTGCACACGTCTTTAATCCACACGGCCATCAGGAAAGCGACCAGCGCACTGCAGTCGCTTTCTTCTCCGCTGGCGTGTGGGACAACGTCCTCATCAGTCAGTTCGCGCCGCACTGCCTTCACTTTAGGGAGCGCGGCGCAGTCGCCATCATCTTCGAATACCGCGAACTTTCAAAACATCGCGTCACTCCCATGGAAGCGATTTCTGACGGTCGCTCTGCCCTACGTTGGTTGCGAATGAACCATGAAGGACTTGGCGTTCATCCAGATCGCATCGTCGGCGCGGGCGCTTCAGGAGGTGCCCATCTCTGCCTCAGCGCCGCCATGCTAGATGCCTATGATGAGCCAGGCGATCCTGTAGAAATCCCATGTGCGCCTAACGCTATGATCCTCTTCAGCCCTATCGTTGACACAACAAAGAAGGGCGTCGGTCATGAACTGTTTGGTGATCCCAAAGAAGCGAAAGCGACGAGCCCTTCTCAGAACGTGAAGCGCGGGTTACCCCCTAGCATCGTGTTTCACGGGCTCAATGACCGAGTAAGCCCAGCAGCTCAAGTCGTGCGCTTTGCCAAGACCATGAAGCGAAAGAAGAACGATTGTGAGTTGCACTCCTTTCCACGTGAAGGACACAGCTTCTTCAACTTCAATGTGAACATGCAGCACTTCGAATCCACGATCAATGCCGCTGATCACTTCCTCATCGGCCAAGATCTCTTGCCCGAGAATGAGCAAGACGATGGGACGAACCGTCTAGCAAGTTAGCCAACGACTAGGCGATGCCCGCGGATAGCTCGAATCGCCAAACGTTAGTAGAGGCAACCATACAGGCCCGGCTCAGGGCTTACGCACCTTACTCGAAGTTCTTCGTGGGCGCTGCGCTCCTTCATTCATCCGGAGAGATCATCACCGGCGCGAATGTTGAGAATGCCTCTTACGGCCTAACCATCTGCCCAGAACGTGCGGCAACGTTTACTGCAGTGGCCAAAGGGCTAACAGACTTCGAGGCAATCGCCATCTGCGTCGAAGGCGCTGGAGCACCCTGTGGTGCGTGTCGTCAAGTGCTGCATGAATTCGCCCCCAACCTTGTCGTGCTCATGACAGACCCAACAGGGGAACTCATTCGAGAAACCACGCTCGATCAGTTGCTTCCCGATAGCTTCGGGCCAGAGAACCTCACGACGTCATAGAAGGTCGTTCAGCAGCCGGCGTAACGCCGCAGCGTCTTCGACCTGATGATCGCTCGACACCGTGATCGCCTTTAGCCCCTTCACTCGAATTGTCGCGGTGCCGGCCGCCTCCCCCGCGTGCATGTCGTTGTCATGATCGCCAATCATCCAGGAACGGCTGAGATCGAGATCGTGCTCCAGGGCGGCCTCTTCCAGCATCTTGGGACTCGGTTTGCGCCGCAAATCGTCTCCCGTCAGCCCTGTGGCGGTATAAATGCCATCAAACGCGGCACCATCTTCGCCTAAAGCCGCCTGCATGGAAGCATGGACCGCCTGGAGCTCGTTCATGGACATCAGTTCCTTGCCCACTCCTTGCTGATTCGTGATGAGGACGGTGGGATAGCCCTTGGCTTTCACCTCGGCCAGCACATCAATCATGCCGTCGATGAAGTGGAAATCTTCCCATCTGCGCAAGTACCTCATCTCTTCAGGAGGCGGCACATTTACCACCCCATCCCGATCAAAGAACACTGCGGGTCTAGTTTTCATAGCTGAGTTGGGCTGAGGCCTTCACATTGTCACCGATCATCGAAAACTGAACACCTCGCAGCTTTATCCGATCTCCCAAAGCAGATTGAATCCCCCGAACGTTTCCGCCGGAAACCATCGGCGCGAGATAGAGGTGAACTTCCTGAACAGCGTGAGCTTGAAGTGCTTCCGTTAGACATGCACCACCACCTTCCATGAGAATACTGGTGACCCCTTCGGTACTTGCATTGTCTAACCAATCTGGCCAAGCTGCATTTCTAACAACGCGCGTTTCGGAAGCAAATTCATCGGTGAAGATCTGTGAGTCCTCTGGCAACTCACCAGAACGCGTAAGCACATAGCGTTTCAAAGGCCGCTTGTTTAAAGGAGAATGCGGGTGCCTGAGCGTGAGTTTGGGATTGTCTTTCCGAATCGTTTCAGCACCCACAACCATCGCATCGACCTCCAGACGCAGACCCTGCGCGTCACGTCGAGCCGCTTTCGATGTGAGCCAAGTCGACTCCCCTGGCGGCCTTGTTAGACAACCATCGAAACTCATCCCTAACTTTGCGATAACATAAGGACGCTTGGTCAGAATCCAGTGACGAAAGATCCGGATAAGCGCATCCGTTTCTTCCGCATAAACGCCCGTGGTCACCGCGATCCCAACTTCTTCTAAAAGAGAGACCGCCTGCCCCGCATGGTACGGATTCGGATCGACCGAACCAAAGACCACACGTTGGACCCCATGATCAATGATGGCGCTCGTACACGCCCCTGTGAGTCCTAACGTGGAGCAAGGCTCCAAGGTCACGTAAAGCGTCGCCCCATTAGCATCACCAGCTTCGTCCAAGTTCTGAAACGCGGCAATCTCAGCATGCGGTCCACCGGCCTGTTCATGGTGCCCTTGCGCAAACAACTCGCCGTCCTTCACCAACATGGCTCCCACAGGAGGATTGGGCGACGTGGCCCCCTCAGCAAGACGAGCCTGTGCAACCGCACGACGCATCCAATAACAATCCTGCGCTGCCCCTTCGGGACCGACATAACGCTGGCGGATCTTCATAGAATGACAATAAAGGCGATGCTACCGGTCTCAACCATTTCCATCAGGACAGTTTGAGGTTGTCAGGTTCTCGCACCTGGAGAGACTAGTGATTGGTGAAATTCTCCGCGAAAGACAGGTACATGCTCTATTCAGAGTTAGCGAAGCTACAAGAAGCTGGCTTTCCCATGGAGAACGCGCTCGAGACGCTAAGCGTCCATCCGCTGCCTGCTCCCTGCCTGCACTTTGTTAGATCGGTAAAACAGCACCTCACCGAAGGGAAATCTATCACGGAATCCATCGGACTCATTGACGAGATCCACATCGGTGGCGTCGAGAAGAATCTCATTCAAGCGGGTGAACATGGAGGAAAGTTAGCCGATGTCTTTCAACACCTCGCGGACTACTTCATGCGCGTCCACGAAGCACGTCGCGCCGTGCTTCGCGGCATGCTTTATCCTGCCATCCTCTTTCACGTAGCCGTCTTTCTATCTGCGGCTCCCAAGTTTTTCAGGATGGATCTTTGGAGTGCCTTGAAACCAAGCCTCCTCGCCATGCTGGTTTGTTACGCCTTATTTGCCGCTGTCTGGTATGGATTTCAGTTTCTCCATCGCCAATCCCTCGCTGGAGAAGGCGCGGATCGGCTTCTTGGTCGCGTGCCTGTGCTAGGCAAACTTCGCCGCATGCTCGCGCTTGAGCGCTTCACTGAAGTCTTTCGTATCTATCTCATGACGGCCTTCAAACCGTCCGATGCCATTGCGGCCGCTGGCGAGGCTTCACAGAGTGGCTATCTCCGCGGCCAGGCGGCGCGCGTAAGCGCCCAGTTAGCCTCGGGAGAAACGTTAGGCCCCCTGCTTCTTGCCAATAGCGCCTTTCCCAAAGACTTCGCGGCCGCCATGTCCACGGCAGAGCAGGCAGGCACGCTGGACAAGGAACTTCGCCGCTGGTCGAACCACTATTCCACCCGCGCCGTCGAGGGCTTTGCCCGCCTCGAGGTCTGGCTTCCCAATATCATCTACGCCGTCATTTGCTGCTACGTCGTTTTGCAGATCTACCAAGCTGCCATGAGCTACCTGAATCTCATCACGGCAGATCCACTCGACTTCTAAAAGGGGCCCCATTGACACCTGCAAGGTCTTCAGGCAAAGAAACGCATGCAGGTTCAAATTGCCGTCATCGACTTCGGCTCCCAATACACCCAATTAATCGTCCGGCGAGTCCGTGAGCTCGGCTACTTCGCGAAGCTCTTTCAGCCAGCCGAACTCCAGGAAGTCGGCCAGCCCGCCGCCGTGATCCTCTCGGGAGGCCCTCGCAGCGTTACCGAAACAGATGCGCCCGACATCGATTATGCGTTTCTCGAAGGGCTCAAAGTTCCCGTCCTAGGTATCTGCTATGGGATGCAATTGCTCAATCTCAAGCATGGCGGCGAGGTCGCCCCGAGCCACTCCCGCGAGTATGGCCCGGCTCAGCTCGAACCCAGCGAAAGCACCGGGCTCTTTGCGAACTTGTCAGACTCTTCCCAAATCTGGATGAGCCACTCCGACACCGTGAGTAACTTGCCGGAGAGCACGAAAGTGCTAGGCAAGAATCAAGAAGGCATCCCAGTCGCCCTTTCTTGGCGCGAAGGCTGGTATGGCATTCAGTTTCACCCGGAAGTGACGCATAGCCATGAAGGCACTCAGGTATTGAAGAACTTCCTTGAGATGACCAACGACCCGCCTCGCTTTGAGATCCAGTCGTTCAGAGACGAGACCATTGCCGCACTCAAAGAAGAGATCGGCGATCGCGAAGTCATCTGTGGCGTCTCAGGTGGCGTCGATTCCACCGTCCTCGCCGTGCTCCTCAAACGTGCCGGCTCCAGGGTGCGCCCCATTTTTGTGGACAACGGCCTCCTACGCAAAGGCGAGAGCGACCAGGTTCTCGAGAGCTTCAAACAGTTGGACCTTGAGATCGAACGTGTGGATGCCCGCGACCGCTTCCTCGACGCGCTTGCTGGAGAAGAAGATCCAGAGAAGAAGCGGCATATCATCGGCAATCTCTTTCTCGATGTGTTCTGGGACGCCGCCAAGGACGTGCAACTGTTAGCACAAGGAACGCTCTACCCAGATGTGATTGAAAGCGCCACCAGCGGTTCAATCGCCTCACGCATCAAAACGCACCACAACCGGGTAGACCGCATTCTCGAACTGCAGAAAGAGGGTCGAGTGATCGAACCTCTAGCAGAGCTCTTTAAAGACGAAGTCCGTGCCCTCGGCAAGAGCCTCGATATCCCAGATGAGATGCTCTTCCGCCATCCATTCCCGGGTCCTGGCCTCGCCGTGCGCGTCCCCGGTGAAATCACCGAAGACCGTCTCAAGATCGTCCGCGAAGCAGATGCTGTCTTTATTGGCAACCTCCGCAAGCACGGTTGGTACGACAAAGTGTGGCAAGCCTATGCGGCGCTGCTACCCGTTCGCACCGTCGGCGTCAAAGGTGACGAGCGCTCTTACGAACACGCCATTGCCCTCCGCGCCGTGATCAGTGAAGATGCGATGACCGCTGATTGGGTCGAGCTGCCTCACGCGCTTTTACGAGAAACGTCTAACACCATTTTAAACACGGTCTCTGGTGTGAACCGCGTGTTCTATGACATTTCCACAAAGCCTCCGGCAAGCATCGAACTTGAGTAATGGCTGGGAACACGCTCAGACAACTTACCGCCGCCACCTATCCTTTCGTTAGGTGCGGGCTCTTCGCCCTTGATCCCGAACGCGCACACCACCTTTCACTCGGCGCGCTAAAATGGGTTCAAGACTCACCCCTCGCGGCTTTCGACAAGCGCACCTTCGGCCCCGCTCAGCCGGTTGATGTCATGGGGCTCACCTTCCAAAACCGACTTGGCCTCGGAGCTGGACTCGACAAGGGAGCCCACTGTGTCGACGGACTTGGTGCCCTAGGCTTTGGCCATATCGAAGTCGGCACGCTGACTCCGAGACCGCAGCCCGGCAATCCCAAGCCCCGTTTGTTCCGCCTCAAGCCAGCCGAAGCGATCATCAACCGCATGGGGTTTAACAACCCCGGCATCGATGACGCCGTGACTCGCCTCACAAAGCGGGTTTATCCTGGCATCCTTGGTGTGAATATCGGCAAGAATTTCGACACACCTAACGAACAGGCGACAAGCGACTATCTCATCGGTCTTCGCAAGGCATACACGACCGCAGATTACGTCGCAATCAACCTTTCCTCACCGAATACGAAAGCCCTGCGTGAACTGCAGTTGGTAGCGCATTGTCGCCCTCTTCTAGAACAACTCGTAGCTGAACGCGATCAACTCGCGCAGCGTCATCAAAAGCGAATCCCACTCGCGATCAAGATCGCTCCAGACTTAGAAAACGAGCACATCAAAGAACTCGCCGATCTCTTCGTCGATGTTGGCATGGATGCTGTCATCGCAACGAATACGACCATTGCTAGAGACAAGGTCACCGGACTCAAGCACGGTGAAGAAACCGGCGGCCTCAGTGGTCGCCCCGTGACCGAGAAGTCCACGCAAGTGATCGCCAAGCTACACGATCACCTCGGGAAAGCACTGCCGATCATCGGCGTGGGCGGGATTTCGTGTGGGCAGGACGCGCTCGACAAGCTCAATGCAGGCGCATCGCTCGTGCAGATCTATACCGGCTTCGTCTACCGTGGCAGTGCACTGATCGATGATATCCTGAACACGCTGGATCATTCACCCTCCATCTGAGACGTGTAGCTCAGAGGCGAGATTTCTTTGAGAGTCGTATTACCTAGCATGACCTCGTTCAACCCTTCTTGATAAAGCGTAAGGAGACCGTGTTGCACGGCAATGGCGCGCATCTCACTTTGAGGCGCGTTGACAGCAATCAGGTCCTGAAGCTTCGTGGGAATCAAGCTCATCTCCATGAGAGCGACACGACCGTGAAAACCCGAGTTGTTACACTCAGGACAGCCGTTCCCCTCGTAGATCGGATTGGTTAAGGGCGCATTGATCATACCCTCGCGAGCGAGGATCCGCTGAACTGAGCTTGAAGCCGCTACAGGACGTTTGCAGTAATTACACAACCGCCTAACCAAACGCTGTGCCTGACTCATCGCGAGCGAGTCCGCCAGCAAGAACGGTGGCACTCCCATCGAAAGCAGGCGAGACACTGCACGCATGCAGTCGTTGGCATGCAGCGTCGTCAGGACAAGGTGGCCCGTGAGGGCCGCATTCACCGCAGACTGAGCCGTTTCTTTGTCACGTGATTCTCCAATCAGAATGACATCAGGGTCAGCACGAAGAAGCGCTCTCAGACCCATAGCAAAGTCGATGCCATGAACGGGATCGGTCTGCGTCTGATTGATTCCCTCGATCTCATACTCAATCGGGTCCTCGATCGTGTGAATGTTCTTCTCGTCCGAGTTCACGCTATCGATCAGCGCATAAAGCGTTGTCGTCTTACCACTACCCGTTGGACCAGTGATCAGAACCAGCCCCTGATCGCGCCCCATCACATCTTCCGTAATCTCCGTTTGTCGCTCAGAGAAGCTCAGATCAGAAAGGGACTTCAAACCATCCTGCTTGTCCAAGAAACGCATGGTCAGCTTCTGCGCCTCTTTCCGACAAGGCACAGCAGACACACGAACATCGACACGACGCTTACCGATAGTCATCGCAAAGCGCCCGTCCTGGGCTTCCTGCTTCGTCTGCGGCATGTTTGAGTAGTTCTTCACCAACGCGATGAACTTATTCAAGTTCTCGTACGTGCAGGAGTAGACGATCCGTAACTTACCATCGATTCGCGCACGGAATCGGCACATGTTATAAAAGCGCTCCAAGTGAAGGTCACTTGCCCGGTTCAGAATCGAGCGATACAACACCCAGTGCATGATCTCTTCTGCCGTCGTGTTCACATTGGCCGGATTGATCGCCTCCATGTCGGAGGGCTCGATCTCGATCATGTTCGCGTTGTTCGCGAAGACATACTCACCGACATGCGCAGGCTGACCGTCCTCCTCGCTCGAAGAACGCGAACGCTGACGACTGATCGTCTTCTGGATCAGCTCAGCGTCCGCCACGACCATCGTGATGGGCATGGCCTCATTGCCTGCCGAGAGCCACTCGTCCTCGAACCCATAGTTCGAGGGATCATCTGACAAGAGGTAGATCCGATCCTGACCACAGAACAACGGATAGACATTGTGTTTCTCTAGGAGGGCATCGCCAAAGATGATCTGAGAAGGCGCCTCTTCCGGGCTAAACACTAAGTCTCCTGAAGAGATACGATAGAGCGCCACACCGAGATTTCGCTCAACCTCGTTGAACTGCTCAGGAGTCTGAAGTTCCTCCGGCTGCCGCTTGCTAATGACTGTGGCCAATCGATCCACATCCATCTGGTCCAACGGATAATTCTCGGTAAACCAGTGGAAAGTGTCCAACAACGTCCCACCAATTGGCGGAGCAGGCATGAACTCATTGGAATTATCTGCACCGACAGGATTCATGCCCAAGCGCTTTATCAGATCGTCATAGACCTCCTGGTACTTCTCGGCAGTGATGACTACCTTGATCGCAAGAAACTCTGGCACACCCCACTGCTCAGTAGCGGTTGGGTCATAGTGACCGAAGATGATCAGCGGCCCCAAAGAGGCCACAGGGATCCACGGCTTCGCATCACGGGGAATACGCCCCAGTTTCCGAATCAGCATCTCACCCTCGGTAGAGCAAGACGTCCGGGCCGGAGCCCAAGGCAGAATATTATACTGTTCCGCTAGCGTCTCAAGCGCATTATTCGCTTGCTGCTGCGGCGTGATGACACCTTCGGCACTCGGCTTAGCCGCCACTCCTTCTCCGTCAGGAGAGAGAATGGCTTGGTCGCCAGTGTGTGTGCGATCTGATTCTAATGCGCTTCCCCTAACAGAGTCCATGGAGTGGTGATGGATGTCAGTCTACTCTAAGTGGCAGGTGAAAAATCGGCAGGCAAGGTAACGTTAGTTCCGAACTGGCTTCCTTGCGGATCAAACCATATCCCTAGGCCAGTCGTACCGGGTTCGATGACTTCTAGAGTCGCGCCGTTCCAACGAAAGCGATAGGTCTCGACATCCTCACCTTCCGTTGGAATCCAGTCCAAACGGAAAAACGGAGATCCTAATATTGTGATATCTTTGTACTGAAGCGACTGAACAATCTTAATGTCATCATCCGAACTGGCGCTATCGGGCGTCAGGGTAACACCCCAAGCGCTTTGCTGAAACTCTTTCAGAGCATCATTGAGCTGTTCGGCAAAGTCCAAGCAGACGACTCGCTCTGAACTCCCAAAGAGATCCTTGTAACTCGTCATCGCAATCCCAGACAAGATTCCAATGATAGCAATCGAGATCAGCATTTCGACCATGCTCATACCGCTATTTCGTTGAGATGCCTTCTTCACAGGTGTGTCGCGCCTAGTAGTTAATAGATGTCCCGTCCAACGAAAGAGCCACTTTCTGCTGGTTGCCAAGCGTGATTGGGAAAACGATTCCATAGCCAGGCAAGAAGCCTGAAAGACTCGCCGGGGCAAACTGAAGATAAGGCGTCACTGCGGCATAGCGCTGAGTATTCGTCTTTCCATTCCAGAACGTTTTAGCATTAGCGCGACCGTTAGCCTGCATGAACGAAGCCATTGCCATGTTGAGAGACTCAGCTCTAGCGATGGCCAAACTACGCTCACTGTCTTCGCGAACCTTAATGATGTTAGGAATCGCCAAGAAGAGAATAATCCCAATGATGCCAACAGCCGTGATCATCTCGACTAGCGAGAAACCTCGGTTGCCCAACTTCTTGTTATAAATTATATTTCGATGCATGATACGTTAAGATTAGTTCCCTGCCGCGTTGTCAATCATCTGGACCTGGGGATAGGATCCGGCAGCCCAGGTGGAAAGAAGCAAGTGCCGGTTAAGCTTAGCGAGCGCTCCACTGTTCACGGCATCTGTTCCCGTTGGGCTCAGCCCAACAAGGTGATTTTTCGTCCGCTCATCGAGGTAGTCTTTGATCAGATCAAGCCGAGAAGGGCTATCGGCAGCATTGTTATAAGAAGTGCGCACCGCAGAGATCGGGAGGCTTACCGTCTGGGTAGTGACCCAATTGTTGATCGCATTCTGAAGCGCCGCTTGTTGCTGACGGGCCACCACATCGCGACTGTCCTGTGCCACGTTTCGATAGACGGTGATCACCAAGGACGTCATGATACCAATGATCGCAATGACAACGATCACCTCGATCAAGGTAAAGCCGCTCTTTCGGCGGGGTAATGCTAAAACTGCGTTCATAGTTAATGTTAGATTTGCAAACAGGCTGCCCTTACCTTAGTTACAGGAAAGCGATCGACTCTGATTGTAGCGCCGCCGGAATGGTAGGTATCCCGACGAACACAGGCTCATCGAGATTGGAGAGAATAAGAGTAGTTCCAGTCACGACCCTCTGAACGACACCCTCGATTGCAGCCTCACTACTGACAAAGTCATGTCCGGCAATCAGCACAACCGAATCGGTATGCGCCAACCTTTGCGCATTGGACTGGCTACGTCCCTTCGTTGCTGAATCGGTGAAATTTGTAATCATGGGCGAGCCCACCGCGGAAATAATTCCCAGGATGGCAATGGCCACAACGATCTCGATCAGGCTGATAGCTCTCGACTGCATGTTTAGAATCAAGATTTACGATACTTTATATAATTTCTATAATCAACAAGAATTTCAAACTTCCCGAAACTCCCAACGAGAAAGCGGCGACCGGAATTTCCGATCGCCGCCCGCCTGAAAGTCTTGTAGACTACAACTTAGTTAC
>CALLLI010000458.1 GCA_938082635.1 uncultured Verrucomicrobiales bacterium | reverse complement strand
GAGATCTGCTAGAAGCGTGGTGCGTGTGGCGCAACTGCTTCACGACAACCTTCAAACAGATCGAAACTCGACGCGAAGGAAACCGACAGATACGGCGTCACGAGAAGGTTCCCAAGACGCCCTGCCAGCGACTGATCGACTACTGTCGAGAGAACGAAGACGAAGCGACCGAGGCAGCACTGGAAGCATGGCGGGCGCTGCATGATCCCTTCGAACTGAAGGCATGGATCGAGTCAAAGTTGAAGCAAATCTGGGACCTCGACAGGCAGCTGAGCGTGGACGAAGATAGCGATGAAACGGCGAAAGAGGAACGAGCTGCGGCAACGGTTCTGAAGAGCAATCTCCGCTCCGCTCCGATAGCTCATCAGAACCGCAAACACCCATCTAAAAGAACCATCAAATCCAACCCAAACCAAGACGCCAGGAAGGCTTCGAAGCTGCCTAGTTTTCACCCGCTACGGTGTCCTCTTTCAATGATTCAACAGGCAGCAAAGTCAACATGATCGAGCGCACGCTGATTCTCGAAGGGGACCTTGATGAGGCGCAACGGGCCAGACTAGCAGAAATCGCAGGTCGATGCCCAGTCCACCGGACCTTGGAGTCTGAAGTGAAAGTCACGACCAATCTTGCCAAGCCAAATGATTCCGTTCGCTGGACTCCTAGATTGTAGGGCGGGCGCTCCGCCTGCCGGGCGTTGCACCTCGCCAGGGCAACCGAAGCGGTCGCCCTGCAATCGGCATCCGAAGCGGTCGCCCTACAACATTAGCAGGCATACCTGCTCGCCTGGGCCATGTACGCCTTCGATAAGAATGCCCTCGATGTCCGCCGTCTTCGAAGGCCCCGTTGCCCAGATGATCGTGGTTTCGTCAGGATCAAAGCTAGCAAGCGCCTCGCCCACCGTTTCGATAAGACAAGCCTCCGGAAGCACGGCGATGTGAATCCACGGCGTGAGAGCACCAAGTCGATCAGAAGTTGAAGAATCCGTAAGAATAACCGTCCCCGTCTCGGCGATGGCACCTGCTGCTCGAGTGATGCCAAACTGATAGTCATCGTATCTCTCTCTGTCGTACGTCGAAACGATTTCAATCCCGATCTCGTCTAGCACAGTCTCGAAGCGTTCACACAACGCAAGATCACAGTAACCGTAGCTGACACCCTCCGATTTCAAGAACGAGACCACCTCGCCCAATTCCGTCATAGGACGGCCACTTACAGCGCCGAAGTTCTGCGCGAAATTCTCCCACAAACCTGCCCCGGTGAGACGTGGTTTCGCGACTAAGGCGCTAGGATCATAGTCCGGGAGCGGCGCTCCCCCGCTACTCTGTAGCAGAGAGGTACGAACGCGTTTGAAGATGGCGTCACGATCAGGCATCCGCATTGTTTCCTTTCCGTGTCTTGAGCCAGCGACGAAAGTCACCGCCGCGCCATTTAGGTAACGTCCGGTCGCCTAACCAATCTCGCAGTGGCTTGATCGGGGCCAATTTCATCGGCAAGTAGTTCATGGCACGAGCTGCCGTCATCGCAGTACGCCAGGCCGTGGGTGACGTTGCCAGAGTCGCAAAGGGAGCCATGGGAAACGAGCCTGGCGTCGAGACACCCTGCTTCTTCCCCTTGTGCCGAAGCTTGAGCAACATGTCCGGAATGGGAATATCAACAGGGCAAACCTCACGACAAGCCCCGCAAAGGCTCGAGGCCTTCGGAAGATCCGCATACTCCGGAAAGGACGCTTTGCCGCCTAACAAAGGTGAGAGGACAGCACCAATAGGGCCACCATAAACCGCACGATAGGCATGCCCGGAGGCGTGCCTATAAACCGGACACACATTCTGACAGGCACCACAACGGATGCATCGCAAGATCTCACGACAGGACTCGCCAAGAATCTGGCTCCGACCGTTGTCGAGAAAGACGACGTGCATTTCCTCAGGGCCTGAAGGCTGCGAAGGCATGCGCGGGCCTTTGATAAACTGCGTGTAAACGGTGAGTTGCTGCGCCGTGGCCGAGCGCGCTAGCAGATTGAGAAAGACGGCGAGATCACGATCACGTGGCACAATCTTCTCGATCCCGATCACAGCAATGTGCACCTTGTTAGGTGCCATGCTGAATCGAGCGTTCCCCTCATTCGTCACGAGCACAATCCGACCCGATTCCGCCGAAACGAAATTCCCCCCAGTTATCCCGGCGCCACTCTGCATGTACTTTTCACGGAGATGCACGCGTGCGCGCCTGGTGATCGTTTCTGGGTCGGTGTTGTAGTCGCCAAGTCCATGTTTCTCGAACGATTCAGCGACCTCTTCACGCTTCTTATGAATGATCGGTCGCACGATATGGCTCGGAGTGTCCTCATCGATCTGAATGATAAACTCGCCGAGATCCGTCTCCACGGTTTCAATGCCCTGCTTCTCCAGGAAGGGATTCAAATGAATCTCTTCCGTCGCCATGGACTTCGATTTAACCACACGCTGGACATCGCTTTGCTGTAGAATACCCAACACGCATTGCCGCGCTGAATCAGCATCACTTGCAAAGTGCACCTTGGCGCCCGCCTTCGTCAAACTAGCTTCCGCCTGTTCGAGGTAGCTATCAAGGTGATCGATGGTGTGCTGCTTGATCTCACCGGCAAGACGGCGCAGGGCATCAGGATCTTCATAGTCTTTCTGCAAGATCTCCACGCGTTGGCCCGTGGTCAGCGCACCACTCTTACGCACTGCCTCTCGTGTCTCCTCAGAGAGGTCCCTAGCATACTGTTCGATCGGGTTTGGCATTGTCATAGTTGTCTAACCAAGAGCCTCCGCTAATACCTCGACTGCATGACAGTGCGGCAAGGCTCTCTCTTGATTCTCTGCCAAGCCATTCAAATGCATCAGGCAACTCATGTCGCCCGAAACCAGCATGTCAGGCCTCTTAGCATGCACCTCATCAAGCTTGAGTGTCCCCATGCCGGTGGAAATGTGTGGAAACGTCACCGAGAATGTTCCCCCAAAGCCACAACATTGCTCGGCCTGACCAATCTCAAGAAGCTCCACACCGGCAATGGAACCTAACAACGTTCGCATGGCCGCCCCTGTCCCAGAGCCACGGGTGTGGCAAGAATCATGAATAGCGACACGTCTATCCAAGCGCCCTGGCCACGTCGTCTTACCCAAGCCGTGCACCAAGAAATCACACACTTCCCAAGTTCGCTTCGCCAATGAACGAACGCCCATCTGCCCCTCATCGGGCGCATTCTCAAACTGCAGACCATTTCCATGCAAATGCATTGCCGCACAAGACCCCGACGGGACTATGATAGGAAGGTCTCCACTAAACACCTTGGCCGTGTGCTGCGCAATCTTTCGAGAAGATTCAAAGTCACCACCATTGAAAGCCGGTTGACCACAACAGGTCTGGTCCTCAGGCACATGCACTCGGCAGCCAGCAGCTTCCAAGACCCTCACCGTCGCCTCCGCCACGCCCGCGTAGAAGGCATCACAAAGACACGTCATCATGAGCTGAACTTCCGTGTTCACTGCTCGCTCTATTGATTGGGTGGCCATTCAAATCAGAGTTAGCCACTCCAGCTCCACTTGGCAAGACTTGCCAGCAACACAAACGCGCTCAAACGTGTCCATATGACCGACTCGACAGCCCCTTATCGCATCCTCTTCGTCTGCCTAGGCAACATCTGCCGATCCCCTGCGGGCGAGAATATCATGCAAGCGCTGGTGAAGAAGGCTCGGTACTCTGAAGCCATCACCTGCGATTCTGCCGGCACCATGGACTGGCATCGCGGCAAGTTGCCGGACGCTCGGATGCGACAAGCGGCAACGGAACACGGCTATGAGTTCAAAGGCGCCGCCAGGCAAGTGCTCGCAACCGACCTGAAAGACTTTGATCTCGTTCTCGCCATGGACCGGAGCAATCTAGCAGACCTCCAAGCACTCGATCCAAATGGCAACGACAAGGAGAATATCCGCCTCTTCGGAAGTTACTGCACTGGAAATGAATTCCCTGAGGAAGTGCCCGATCCCTACTACGGAGGCGAGGAAGGCTTCCACACGGTCATTCGCATGGTGGAAAATGGCTGCGAAGGAATCCTCGCTGAGTATAAGAATAAGCAGTAGGCGCGACTTATAGCAGTTTGCCACGCTTCTTTGGCATCGTAATATAAGGGGGAGCTAAGTAGGTAGGCTCGACCGGACCAGGAGTCGGTGACATGGCTTGACTGACACTCCCCAGACGTTCCGCTGTCGGCACATCAATCTCGACTCCGGGAAAAGGAGACTTCAGATCAAAGGTGCGCACAGGCACATTCGCATTCAACGCGCCTTCAACAGCCGCTTCCCACAGTTCCCGCGACTCCGTGATCACCTCACCCACCATCGCTCCCGACCGGACTTCCCCGCGATACCAAGTGTCTCGACGCGCATCCCCCACCATCCAGAAGTGTTCCTCGGTCTCGCCAAGCGTTGCCGCGACCATGGACGAACATCCGATCAAAACGGCCCCGTGGCTCAGGGCCAGCGCATCAGCAATGGCGATCGCAATGCGCACGCCGGTATAACTTCCCGGCCCCGTACCAACGACAAGCCGATCCAGACGGCGATCCTCAATCCTATCTAACATCGCCTCAATTGGCGCGTAGATCTTGTTATTATGGCCTCGCAGAGCTTGGAAATGATGAGTTTCCAGCAACGTTTCTCCATCAAAAAGTGCGAGGCTGCCCTCGGGAGTCGACGTCTCTAGTGCTAGCGTAAGCATACGGAATCATGACAGCCGTTCGAGCACGCGGCCACCGCTTTCTTCATCGTGCTGCAATTGCCACCATTGCGTGTGAGACGGAAGGAAGGAAGGAAACCGATCCGCCCATTCGACGATGACCACGCCATCACGGTCCAGGTAATCATCCCAACCCAGCTCTAACAATTCCTCATCACCCTCTAGGCGATAGAAGTCAAAGTGACAAACAGGCAACCTACCGTCTGGATACTCGTGGACAATTCCGAAAGTCGGACTGGTGACGGCAGCTTCAGATCCTAGCCCTGCGACAAGTCCTTGCGAGAAGTGTGTTTTCCCAGCACCCAACGTGCCTGTGAGCGCAATGACATCGCCCGCTCGCAAATCCGCTGCGAGTGACCTGGCCACACGATGCGTCTCTTCGACAGTAATTAGCAAATGCCGTTCACTCACGGCTTGGAAATACTCTTAATAAATCGCTTAAACCAGTTCGGGCGATCGGGACGTCCGCGAACTGCCCTGTTTCGCTCCAATCCATTGGCAACCTTGATCTCGTCAATCCACCAGTCAAACTCTTGCACCGATCTAGAGAATCGATGGCGTCCCTCGAGCGCAGTGCCGGTAGCCTCTTTATAATCGCCTCTGTAAAACTGCAACTTCACCTTTAGCAGGTAACTATCGGCTGTGGCCTCCTCTGGTGCTTGCGCTAGAAACGTATTGATATCGAGGATCCCCAGATAGCGCTGCGTGTGCCTGAGCTTGCCTTGCTTATTGGCTTTAGCTAGATCTTTGGCCATGCTATAATAGGCGAAGGCACGCCCCTCGTAAGCCTCCGCTGATTGCGGGTCGCGGCGAATGATTTCGGCAAAGGCATCTTTCGCATCTATAAATCTGCTCGCAGCCAAGCACTTCTCGGCAAGGCTGTACCAGGGATTAAGTTCATGAGGAAACTCCTTCGAGTAGAGCTTCAAGTCTTCGATCGAAGCATTCTCGTAGTCACCAGCCTTAATCAGGGCAATCGCTCGGCGGTTCTGAACCTCCTCCCATTCGGGCTTTCGCTCCAGCAGCGCATTTGCATCATCGACCACGCCATCCCAACGCTGCAAGTGGTTGTAACCACGCAAGCGATCTAGACGCGCATCAATGTCATCAGGATCCGCATTGATCGCATGGCTCAGATCCTCGACGATCACACTAGCGGACCGCTCAAACTCTCCATCCTGCATGAGAAGTCGCGCCCTCGCCGTCCGTGCCAAAACGTGCTGAGGGTCATACTGAATCGCAGTGGTGAGATCCTGGATCGCCTTTTGAAGACTCCCCTCTTCCCGATGAGCGAGACCACGATGATAATGCGCTGAAGCATCAGTAGGCTGAGCTCTCACAGCCTGATTGAAATCGGCGATCGCATGATCCAAATGCCCTAACCAAAGATTCGCGCGGCCCCGCAGAACCAACAACTCAACCGCGACCGAAGCGTTCTCTGGCTGAGCAATCGCCCAGGACGCCGCCGGCCGAACAGCCTGCCATTGCTGCATTGCCGCGTGGGTCACAGCCTTCAATCGAGTCGCCTCCGCATGCGTCGGCTCGATTTCTAGCAAAGCCCTCAATGTGCCAAGAGCTTTCGAAAGATCAATGCAAGCGAGATGAAATCGTGCCTTAGCTAACAACACTCCTGGCACTTCTCTCTGACCGTCCGCGATGAGTCGGTCCAGCTCCCGCTGCACGGCGTCCCAGTCCTCCCCTCGCACGGCAATCTCTAGAGCCTCAAGATCGAGCGCAGGGCGAGCCTCCTTGGGCGGGGCATTCTCAACAGACATCGCCAAGACCACCTCAGGGGATTCTACGAGGCCACTTCCAAGCGGAGCCTCCTCCACATGGACATCTGAAGGTCTGCAGAACGCTAGACCCAGGACAGTCAGGATGCCCCCAGCTCCGGCGATCCATGGCCATGGCCATCGCCGACCTGCGGCCCCGATCGAAAGAGAGATGTCTTGCAAGGTCCGCACCCGCCGGTCCGTGGCGATTGGCTCTCCAACGGTCAGTTCCGAAACCATCATGAACCCCTCCGGAAGGACGGGCTCGCGAATCGTCATCTGCCGAAGCTCAAGGCTCAACATGTCTGCCACAGCACGAACCGATTCCGGACGATCACTCGGCTCTTTCGAAAGGCAGGCGCTGATCACGTTCTCCCAATCCTTAGAAACTGTCGGAAGGTCATCGTACAACGCATGCCTAATCTCCGAGACCGATGGCGGATCACGATGGAGAACCTGGTCGTAGAGATCATCGCCGACAAAGGGAGGACGACCGGCCAGAAGTTCAAAAAGAGTTGCCCCAAAGCTATAAATATCGTCCGCGACCGCTGGCACTTCACCCTCAAGTTGTTGAGGCGAGACGTATTCCAACGTTCCAGCGATCTTTGCGTCTTCCTCTCTCCTAACAAGCCGCCTTGGAACTGCCCTAGCAATACCAAAATCCGCCACCTTGAGATGGCCCTGACGATTAATGAGAAGGTTAGAAGGCTTCAGATCCCGATGGATAATCTTTGCGAATGTATGGGCGTGATGAAGAGCCCGGCACAAACCTTCCATCCAGAACGAGATCTCATCAGGGTAAAAGCATGGAGGCGTGCGCTCGCGTTGTGCCGCTCGCAAATCAGGCCCATCAATCACCTCCATACAAATGGCGGCGTGATACTCATCTCGCACAAAGTCATAGATGCGCACAATGCCTTGATGCGTCAGTTCCTGACAGCGCAGCGTTTCCGCCTTGAGATCTTCGAGCTCGTCTGGGGCTAATTCAGAAAGAAACTTTAGAGCCCGTGGAACTCGTAGCTCCAAATCCTCAGCCAGCCAGACTTGACCGGTAGAGCCCACGCCGAGCAGGCGCTCCAGCCGATAACGTTGGCCGAGCACCGCTTGATCGACCGCAAGTTCAGACACAGCTTCCGAGGGTTGTAGGGTTGAGGGATTCAGGAGATGCACAAACTCAAACAGAGTCTACGTTCGCCGAGACCGATTCTATCACGGGGAATCTGAAGTTCACCCCGCAAATTGATTCAATCGGCCTCCAACAACCGAAATCGAAAGAATCTTGAAGTGATTTCAGGGCTAACCCGAATCTGAAAACCACCATCAGGCTGGGGCAGCATCCTCTCGGGTGAGATCTCCATGGCCGTCCAGATCTCAGCATCGTCGCTGCGCTCTATCTCAAGCCTTCCATTCGGCCCAACCGGTAGTGTTAGCAGGGCATCTCCCGAGGTTACTTGAAGCTGGCCCAGCCATCGGTCCTGCGGATCTCCAGGATTGGTGTCGCCAAGATATTCCTCGAAGTTGGCCGTCCCATCACGATCGGGATCAGCCTCGCGATCCGTGGAAAACAATGGCTGTTCCGTATGGAACTCGGCCACCCAGTGATCGTACCCCTGAGCCAAAGGAGTGTTCACGGAGAGCACCCATTCCCGAATCAATGACAATCCCGATTCATGCACACGATTAAATCCTATCGGTGGCATAGGAGAAAGATCTGCGTCTCCTCGCATTCTTGCTAAGATCATCGATCGTTCCGGCAATCCAGCCGCGATAACGCGCATGTTAGAATCCGACTGATTAGATTGCAGGGAGCCATCGACGATTCCACTGAGGCTAAGACGTGTCGTGTATCGCGCATCCCAAAAACCGAGGGTAGGCCCATTCGGCTGATGGCACTGCGCACAATTCGCCGCCAGGTAGGAGCGTGCTCGATGCTCTAGAGAGCGCGTGCTGTCGTCCGCAGCGGCAAGCTGAGGAAGTTGCTCCGGCGATTTCGAAGGCGCGTTGTGAAAGTAGCCCGCTTCATTCAAGGCGTCTAACTGATTGGCAGCACCACCATCATAAGCATGCTTGCGATTAAGTTGAAGTGTCGAGAAACCCAACGCCTGACCCGCTACCGAGGTATGACAAGCACGACAAGCATTTCGGCTTGGGAAAAGCCACTTCTGTTCCCGGGAAACCCCTCCTTCCATGAAAGAAACCGTTTGCGCCATCCCTTCCGCATCGACGAGATCAGCATCCGTCTGAGCATCATTCCAAGCATACGTTAAGCCGTAGCTACCAGTAGCTGTCTTCACGAGAAAGCGTGTCTCCAAACGAAGCGCATTGTCAAGATCGCCAATCTCGAAGTGCTTGATCCACGTGGTCCCCTCTGGAAAGGTCCAAGGATCAGCGGGATCAAACACGATCGTGTCCTCGACGTCTGGCACTGAGAACCAGCGCCGCTTCCTTGCGCCGTCTGACCAGAAGGGGACATTTGGTTCATAGGAAACAATGCCAGGATTCGGAGTAAGCGTTTCCAGATCCGCGAACGCCCCAGTTCTGGACAACTTAGAAGGGATCAAGAGTCCAAATGGTTTCGTCTTCCTCGCAAGGCGTTTCACTTCTCCCTGTCCATAGCTTGTTAAGAGCACATCCCCGTTGCGAGGATCTATTCCAAAGGCACTGATCTGTGAGTCCGAGGCAATTTCATTCACTCGCACACTATCATCTTCGTTGAAGTGCAAGGCCCAGATCGAACCAGAGCCATAGTCACCAAAGATGTAGGCTTCATAGAGCTCCGGATGGGCTTCTCCTCGATAGACAACTCCTCCAGTGACGGAGATGCCTTCGCCTCTCGGGTAATCCCAAATAGGACTGACAGGAGTGAACGTGCTCGGCTCATTGCTACGGCCAGGACCTCACATAAACGTTCTGCTTCCCTCACGGAAGCTCCAGCCATAGTGGCTAGCACGCGTGATCACGTTGATTTCCTCTCTAGAGTTCTGGCCGACATCTGCCGAAAAGAGTCGTCCCGTGATTCGGTCGAAGTGAAGCCGCCATGGGTTTCGCAATCCGACCGCCCAGAATTCCGTGCCTACCTTGCTAGGCTCGATCGCACGTCCCGCAAACTCGGTCTGACCGATGAAGGGATTGTCTGGAGGAATCGAGTAGGTCCCTGAAAACACCCCAGCGTGAGCATTCGGAGGCAGGCTTCCTGGACGATGATCCACATCGATACGCGCGATGGCGCAGAAGAAGTCCTTGTCAATGAAACGGCTATTGTCGAACTGATCATTCGCCCCGCCTTCATCACCTAGGGCGATATAGAGGTAACCATCAGGTCCGAAATGGAGATCGCCTCCATTGTGATTGCTGGCCTCATCCTCTTGTTCAATCAATGGTTGTTCCGAATCGACCAGAGCCCGGTTCGCGTTCTGAGGATCTACGCTAAAACGAGACACTCGCTGCATGAGCTGGCCAGCTTCACGTCGCGAGTAGAACACATAGAACCACCCATTCGCAGCATACTCAGGGTGGAAGGCCAGGCCCAACAAACCAGATTCCCCCTCGAACGAAGTGACCTCAAAAAGATCAAGAAACGTTTCTTTGCTAGAATCATTCAAACTAGGAATAACCGAGATCCGGCCACGTTGTTCAACCACGAAGAGGCGCTGCGATTCACCAGGAGGCGTGACCAAAGCAACCGGACGGTCGAAGGACAGCCCCTCAAACGCAGGTTCCGTTTTGAAAGTTCCACCCGGGAGAACCGAGGGTAACCTCAGCGTCTCGTTAGACTGCCGCTCAAGTGGCCCAGCTCTCAAAACGGCCAAACTCAAGCAAAGGAGGAGAAGTAAGCGGAACATAGTAGAGATCAAGATGATCGAAGCGGGAAGGAAGAACGTAACCTTAGCCCAAGTTTCTTATGACCGGCGTCTCGCCCTATAAAACAAGGGCTCGCTCCGCAAAGGCACTACAAAGTCGTCGCCCCTTCAGTTCTGACTTCACTGCTGGGCAGGCACGTTTCCAATCGATCCCCAGGAGTTGGTAGACTCGGCTTTGCTCCGCGTCTGGTAGGCTCGGCTTCGCACCGTCACGATCCGGCCATCCTTCAGTGGCAGTCGGGTG
>CALLLI010000457.1 GCA_938082635.1 uncultured Verrucomicrobiales bacterium | reverse complement strand
GGGGCGGGTAGTGACGAAGTGCTGGCACTTACGACATCGACCCTGAACAACGGGAAAGTTAATGTAGACGGTCAGACCATCCGCAACGGGCAAATCGGATACGGACTGTCTCCCGGATCGGTGCTTTGGAAGCCGATCATTCCAGTGGGGGCAACAAGGGCCACGGCGCTTATCGAATCGAAGATTGATTTGCGCGCCAATCTTCTGGCAGCTAATCTTGTCGACGACATACCCGTCAAAATCATATAAAGCGTTGAAGTTCAGGACTTTCACAACCCAGATCTCAACGCGATTTTGGCGGGTTTGTCACCACTCTTGTCAGGAAATCGCCCAGCAAACTTGACGGAGCACCATCTTTTTTGGTTTCCACGTCGTCCCAACTGGCTATCTTCGCCGTTGCTACCCCCCGTCCACATGCCTCCCATTTCTTCTGCCTGCGGGCACTGCCTTAGTTTGTACGTTCATCGAGTTTGGAATAGCCGCTTGGCCTATGTAGGCAGCCTTTTGATCCTTCTCTTACAGCGTAGCCCGCTCTTGCGATTGCTTGCTGATGGACGGCTGCATACCGCGCCTCGGTTCGCCAACATTCTGAAGTTTACTACAGTCAGTTCTGCGATTCAGGTGACGGGCATGCATGCCGTGACGGGGGCGACCTCGCCTGAAATCACGGCCGTGTCGCCCTCAACCAACCCGGCGGAAGCGCAAGTGGGTGAGCTGTTTGCGTGGGTATGGGGTGCTTTCTCGCCTGGGTATAAAGCGCGTTCCTACCTGGTAGAGGGACTGCCTCCAGGAATCACTTACGACAACATTGTTAATTCTAGCAGTTTCGCTGCCATTCAGGGAACACCAACCATGGCCGGAAGCTTCATGGTGGAAATTACCGCGTTTCACTTCGCCGGTCTGGAAGGTGAAGCCTCACCTACCTTTGAGTTAGAGCTCAATGTGTTCGGCGGTGCCGTGTTAGCTCCGGTGATCAGCAAGTCTCTCGCAAATCAATTGACCAAAGAGGGGGAGTCCGTGACCCTAACAGTCGAAGCGGGTGGTGAAGGCCTGACCTACGTTTGGGAAAAGGACGGCATTCTTCTGCCAGATAGCAATCAACCGCAACTTCAGTTAGACAGTGTCGACGCTGAAGATGCGGGGCTCTACACCGTGAAGGTTTCCAATGGCGATGCAGAATCCACTTCGACGGCCGAGATCAAAGTCATCGCTCAGGAAATACCCATCCCAGCTGGACAGACGCTCTACTCCGTCTCGCCCCGCGACAACATCATGCGCGCGTTGACTGCGGACGGCTCAACAGGGAGTACCGTCCCGATCACGATGGACGGACTAACCGTTACAGGTGGCATGGGAATAGCGCTCGACCCTATTTCTGGACAGCTTTACGCACTTCTCCGCCTGAGCAAGCCACCTAACAATGAGGTAGGTGATCGCATCTTGGCCACGCTAGATCCCTCAAGCGGCAAAGCGATCCTTGTGGGCAATCCCGCAGCCGATCAACTGCTTAAGTTTTCCGCCATCACCTTTGACAATCAAGGACAGCTCTATGGCGTCACGGGCGATGATACTGGCGCTGTTTCCAAGGAGAGTTTGTTTACGATTGATAAGGAAACGGCGGCTGCGACGCAATTCCTTTCGCTTGGCAACGGCGATCAGGGCGAAGCTCTCGCTTTCGACGTCGAGCGTGGTCTGCTCCTCCATGCGTCCGGAGGCCCCTCGCCTCAAACGCAAGTGTTAGAAACGATCGATCCCGAGACCAAGGCAATCACGCCCATCATCGTGCAAGGGGGCTGGAAAGAAGGCAAAGCTTTGATCTACTTGGGCGTTGGACAGTATGTCGTCGCGGATGAAGAGGCTGTGTATCTTGTCACACCGGATGGATTGATTGTCCCCGTAGGGCAGATTGATCATGCGACCAAAGGACTAGCCCTCGTGCCGAGCGCGGTTGAGACGAGCTTCGCCATCCGCCGTATCGAGCGGACGGAGAAAGGGGCTCTGATAGGGTTTTTCGCAGTTTCGGGGGACAACTATGTGATAGAATCCTCACAAGATCTCACCGACTGGACAGAGCGTCTCATGGACACTGTGCCGGAAGGTGAGACCGAAGTCGTCTTTACTGATGAGGAAGCAACCTCGGACATCCCGGAACGTTACTACCGCGCTCGTCGGCCATAGCGTGCCTTCGCCTACACTATACAGTCTTCGCGGACTCTTCGGCGTAAATCAACCTGGCGTTGGGGCCTCATGTGGCAAGCACCTATAAGCTACGAATACTCCGTGAGTGTGACGAAATGCAATCTGGAATGTACCCTGCCTCGAACTTGTCCTCTCTAACTTCTCCGAGATTAAATCACTGCTTTTCGTGAACGGCTGCGATCACGGTCCACGTTACTTCGCGTGAGCCTTAACGAAATCGATGTTGGCTTTGACCTGAGGAACACTGTCGTTCCAGTCAGCTTCGTGCTCGATGGAAATGTGCCCGTCGAATTTCTGACGTTTCAGTTCTTCCAAACACGCGGCTACATCGACAACGCCTGCACCGGCGACAACGACTGGGGCCTTGCCGTTGGCCGCCTTGTCTTTTAGGTGTACGCTAACAATGCGACCGTCGAGAATGCGGAGGCATTCGACAGGTTTGAGGTGAGAGGTACACCAGTGCCCCAAATCGGCACAGGCGCCGACGCGTTCATCGCGGCTTTCAACGACACCAAGAATATAGAGCGGATTCCAGACCTTGTAATTAGGATTGCTCATGGAACCACCGTGCTCATGAAAGGCCACTCGCATGTCGAATGCCTTGGCACAGGCCTCCCAGTCTACAATTAATTCCGTGGACTCGGTGCAGACAGAGTAGAGTTCCATCTTCTTAGCAAACAGCATGATGTCCCGTACATCGTCGCTGTTCTTGGCACCGACGACCCCGTAGTTCACTGGACGGACACCCTGTCGCAAGCACTCTGCCTTCAGTTCCGCCATGGCGGCTTCTGACATGCTGTGGTGGACCTTCTCCTCTGAGTTCGGCTTCATCTTTTGGCCTGGGAAGAACTCAATCATGTTTCCGCCAGCTTCCTTGGTCTTGGCGATGGCCTCAAAGGCGGTGAATTCTTTGAACGTGTAGGCCTGCGCTCCAACAAACCATCCATTCTGGCGATAGCTATCGGGAATAGGGTCGGCATTGAGAAGCGCAGCAGAAGCAACGGAAAGAGCGGCGAGAAGGCTGATTGAGTGTTTTGGTTTCATGATGGTGTTCTCCATTAACTCCAGCACGAGGTTGCCTGTTGTGGTGAATTGTATCGAGGATAGGCTAGCCTGTCCTATTCATGAAGACACAATGTGAGAGCACGGAGCGGCGATTATCCTGTAGTGCGCATGATAGTCGAGTAGAAAAAAGCCGCTGGTGCGGCATTTGGGGCCAAAATTCCGGGTGTTCGCGCCTTCAGGGCAC
>CALLLI010000456.1 GCA_938082635.1 uncultured Verrucomicrobiales bacterium | reverse complement strand
CACGCCGCCGCGCTGCAAGCGCTGCGCGCCAGCGAGGGACCGCTATCGTAACGTTACGGCAAAGGGAACTCATGCGGCAAGCGCTACTTCCTACGCGCTGAGGCGGGGAATTATAGTTGTCGCCGTACGGGGAGTTCTAATTGTCGTTGACCACACGTCGCCCTGCATGACCTTCCGGTCGTCGCGCATGTAGGCTTCAGAATCTTCCTTTGCCCACAGCATTTCGAGATCGGTCTTGCCTACTACCTCGAACGGCGATGAAACGCCGGCGTCCTTTGCAAAGCGCTGATTACATCCATCGAAGCGCAAGTCACGATCTTTCCAGAAGACGCCTATCGGAATCGAATCGAGAACGAGTTGTAGTAGCGAATCCTCACCCGATGAGGGTAACGCCACAGGTCTACTCTCACATTGCAGTCTCGCCAAGACTAGCCCATTTGGATCTTCTACTAGGGGCAACAGTGACAAATAGAAAGCGACGTTCTCACCTGGGAGCTGAACTAGGAGGGGCTCAGCGTTCACTGCACTTGCATCGCCTAGGAGAGCCGAGCGAACATTGTCGCTCGGAGCTGCTAGCCACCAAAGCAGCGGTTTTGAAACCAGGATTGAAGGGCATTCCTCACCGAACATCTTAGCGGCCGCTCCATTGGCGGCGACTACACGCCCCCGTCAAGCAGGAGGAGTCCATCAGCAGAAGCATCAAAAAGGACTTTCCTGACAGCAGGAGTTAACGGCAGAGATTGGATAGGAAGGGGATCCATCGATTAGACATCAAGTTTGAAAATTCCCATATTTACGGGGATTATTGAAAAACCCTAAGGAAATCTTAGAATTTCTCTATAGAAATCGTCTCAACGATCCAAATAGATGCCTTGGCTGTTCTAACTGCTTAGAAATGCTAAACAGTTCTCATTCGTGAGTGCCACACAGCTCGGTTCGAGTCTCCTTATTTCAGCTCACTCCGCAGCAACCGATAGCTGTGGATGACCTCTCCATCGATCGAAACCACCGAGTAGACAATAGAAGGGTCTACCGAGGTCGTATCAATATCGAGCATGCCGAAAGACTGCTTCGCATTGTAAGAGAACACCGCAGCTTCCATTGTGTTATGAACGTGCTGATTCGTTAGACGCGAACTGTTGAATTCGTAGAACGGATAGTCGTTCGGCCGGTCAATCTTCCAAAGATCCGAGCGGTGCCGATCGGCCGACATCAAGAGCACTCCTTCGATCTTTTGTTCAGCGACAGCGTCAAAGATCACGGCTCGCTCGTCCTTGAAGCCGTTCCAGGTATCTTTGCTATCTCCTTTGGCTGCGAAGACCCACGGTACCGGTGAACAAAGGATCTTGAACGTCCCTTTGGACTTTTTGACAGTCTCCAAAAGCCACTCTCGCTGCACGTTGCCTAACATCGACACCTCGCCCAATCCCGGGTCAAGATTGCGATAGAAGCGACCATCTAGCATGATGACATGCACATCACCTAGATAGAAGTCGTAGTAGCAACCTGGCTGAGTATCTCCTCCTCCATATCCAGGATTCACCCAATTGTTCCGAAAAACTTCATATACAGGCCGCTTCCACGCAGGCACATCGATCTCGGGCCCCTCAACGCAATCGTTCACACCAAAGTCGTGATCGTCCCAGATCGTATAGACTGGTGTCTCGGCGATCAAAGCGGAGAATTCAGTCCGCGCTTGGCGACGGTAATAACAGTAGTGCTGCATTGCTGGACTTTTGGGATCGTCACTGTAAACATTGTCTCCTAGCAGAAAGAGGGCATCAGGCTTCTCAGCTCGAATCGTATCGAAAGCACGCTCATTCTCGGGTACAAAACCAGCACCACCACCAAAGGCGATCCGTGTCTTGATCGGAGTATGTGGCTCTGAGGTGGTATCCAAGCTGTTCACTGGGATCGAAACATCGGTTGCTCTTTCATCCCCTACCAAGACACGATAGTGGTAGTTAGACTGAGGCTTGAGCCCCCTGATTTCTACCTCAGCGGTGAAGTCCGTCTCGGCTCTCGTAGGAACGGCCTCACTCAGAAGCGCTTGGGAGAAATCGTCGGCACTCGTCGATACGGCGATCCTAACATCCACAGCTTCCAGCGTGCGCACCCAAACGGCAGCGCTGGTACCGGAGACTTTGCCTAACATAGGCCCGTTGATAACGGCGGCCAGCCCCTCCCGCAGTTGAGCAAAGACAGGGTGCGTTTGTAGCCCTTCGAGGCCTGTCTTCGTGCCGCCGACAAGACGGTTGAGACTAATTCCCGCAGCTGTCGCCCTGAGCGCGGATGCTGCAGCGGAATCAAACTCGCCGAGCATGCTATGAGCCACGGCGCGCATGTAATGAGTCTCCCCGTGATTAGTAAGCTCAGGTGTCAGCTGGTTCATGGCTTCAAGCGCGACTCGAGGCTTTCCCTTCAACATGGTCCGGAAGAGTTCCTGGTGAATCCGCTTAAATTGGTTCTCTTTCAAACGCTCTAACAAAGCCTCGGTATCTCCCGGCACTCTGCTGAATCCCACGCGCTGGTAACGCTCGAGAGTTTGCCGAAGCTTCGCCACAATCTTTGGCTTCTCGGTGTAGCGATTGATCGTTTCACCGGGATCATTCTTCAGGTTGTAGAGCTGTCCCTCCGGAGTGTCGTCCGCTACGTTAATCTTGGTGAATCCGCCAGAGCCTTTGCTTAGAATGAGTTTCCAGTCACCGATCCGAACGGCGAACGTCCCATTAAGGGAATGATGGACGATGGATTTGCGCACCGATTTCGTCGTGGTTCCCTTGAGAATAGGAAGCAGATCATAGCTGTCTTCGCCCTCGACTTTCGCTAACGGGTAGCCCACAATTCCAGCCGCCGTCCCCATGAGATCAGAGAGACAGATGAGTTGATCGCTGACGGAGCTAGGTTTCACCTGACCAGGCCAACGAGCGATGAAAGGAACCCGATGGCCGGCTTCATGAATGTCCGCTTTCTGCCCACGCCAGTCCGCATTGGCCCGATGGTCGCTTTCCTCAATCATGTTTTCCGGCCAGTGCGATCCGTTGTCAGAGGTAAAAATGACCAGCGTGTTGTCCGTGAGAGATTCGTCATCAAGCGTCTTGAGGATCTGACCTAGAGCAGCGTCCGTTTGATGCACGAAATCACCATACGCGCCAATGTTAGTTGCGCCTTGATAATCCTGTGATGGCACCCATGGCGTGTGTGGTGATGCCAGAGGCACGTAGAGAAAGAACGGCTCCTCTGGCTGCTTGGCCCGCTCGGTGAGATAGTGAGAGGCCTGATCGGCTATGGTTGGCAAGACACCGTCGAACGTGAAATCCGGCGCTCTCTTTCCAGCACGCCAGAAGCCCTGGCCACCATCCCAGACTCGCTTTGAGCCTTCGTCTTGGACGGTGGGAGCCTGGACAGCAACATCATCTTCCAACCATAGGTAGGGGGCCATATCGAGCGATGCCGGGATGATGTAAGAATGGTCAAAGCCGACACTCAGAGGGCCGCGCGGGATCTGTTGACTGTAATCCGTTTGTTCATCGAGCCCATTTCCCAATCCTAGGTGCCACTTGCCGACGACTCCGGTGTGATAGCCATAGCGCTTTAACATGCCAGCCACGGTCAGGCGATTCGGCTCGATCAGAGCCGGGCTATGTCCATGGAGCACGCCCTTCTTTAAAGATGACCGCCAGCAGTAGCGACCCGTGAGCACACCATACCGAGTGGGCGTGCACACAGCGGAAGGCGTGTGCGCATCAGTGAAGCGCATGCCCTCTCGCGCAAGACGATCCATATGCGGCGTGGCGATTTTAGAATCCGTCTGATAGCATTGTGGATCTCCGTAGCCGAGGTCATCGGCCATGATGAAGATGATATTGGGCGTCTCAACGCCACGGGCGACATTGAAGAATGCTAGAACAAACAAACAGAACCAGAGACGATGCATCACTCGTCCTAAACCTTCAGCCGTATCGACTCAAGCCTTCTCAAGGGCTTCGACGAGAAGAATACCGCCTTCTACGACGCGAACCTTAAAAGCAAACGACTGACCCGCTTGGATATTCTGATCACTAAAGCCTGCAGGCACTTTCACGCCCACAGGTTCTCCCTGAGATACGACCACGAGGACCCGACCATGAGGCCCCGACCATCCTAACTGATCCTCCACACGTCCTTCCACCTTGTAGACGTTTCCTTGGAGGCTCTTGGAATTCTCCAGGTACTCTGAGACGTTAAGACTTGTGAGTCCGTGAAAGTCGCCATTTCCACCACTACCAAGAAACTTGAACACGGCAAACCCAGCGCCCAACAATAGCACTAGGACGACAAGACCTAACACTAGCGAGGGCCCCTTTGACTGACGATTACGACGTGCCATAGACCTCACGTTGAGACAGAACAGCCCGCCCGGCAAGTGACGTCTGCCCTGAAGTTATTGTGAGGGTACTGGTGCTAGCGCCGATGTCATGCGCTCGACATGCCATTCTTGAGCTGTCCTGGCCACGGATGCGGCCACTTTCTCGTAGCCAAAGCGTCGTTCTGCTTGTGCTCGCCATCGGTTTGCCCGGTTCCGATCCTGCAACTGAGATTCACTGACTCGGATCACCCCGCCGTACGCGTGAATCTGAGTGGGATCGGACTTGATAATGGCTTCGTAAGCATCGGCTGCTTCTTCGCTTCGGAAATGCCGCTCATAGTAGATCGGGAGTTCGTATTTCAGAGGCGATTTGTCCGGCTTCCCCCCTGGGAGGTAGAGGGAATCGATGAACCTCGTGAAAGGCAAAGCGACGAACTCAGCCACATTGGTCGCCACGAGAAAGAACGATATCGACATGACTACCAAGCCATTGAGGAATACTTGGATCGGCGCTTCCTTGGCACCAGTGAACCACAGGTATAGACCGAAGGCCATGCCTCCTACAAAGAGCCCCCATCGCCAGCGTGAAAAGATTTCCCCCATGAACAAATTCTAAACGTAATTTCTTCGAAATGCGAGCCACTCTGACCGCATTGGGGTCAAAGAGCCCGGTATTTGTTTTGAAATGACACCTTGTCCCTGCTTAGATGCCTCCATTCCATTCTCTATAACCCTAATACTTACTTAGATGCCTAATTCTCTATCTCGTAGAAATTTCCTAACCAAGACTGGACTGGGGGCCGCTTCAGCGATCACCTTTCCAAATGTGGTTCGGGCTCACAACCCCAACAGCAAGCTACAGGTTGGTTTCGTCGCCACTGGTGGTCGTGCCACTGCCCACATAAACGCAGCTCATCGCCTCGACTGCCAATGCATCGGGTTTGCTGAAGTCGATAAGGGTAGCTGGAAGAATGCTGTTGGCAAAGAAGGTTGGGGTGAGGCCAAAGGCTACACGGACTGGCGTGAACTCCTTTCAAAACACGGTAAAGAGCTTGATACCATCTTCGTGGCCACACCAGACCACACCCACTTTGCCCCTTCCATGAGCGCCATCGCCATGGGCATCAATTGTTACACGGAGAAGCCACTTTCTTGGTCTGTCCGCGAAGCCCAGATGCTCACCGATGCCTATAACAAGACCAAGGTCGTGACTCAGATGGGCAACCAAGGTCACTCCATGCAGGGCTGGCGCATTGCTTACGAACTCATCAAAGGTGGCGCCATCGGCGACATCAAAGAGTTCCACACATGGACGAATCGCCCGGTCTGGCCACAAGGCGGAGGACGCCCAGAAGGTTCGGATCCCGTTCCAGCCAATCTGGATTGGGAAAACTGGATTGGACCTGCAGCTATGCGTCCATTCAAAGAGAAGGCCTACCATACGTTCAACTGGCGTGGCGTGGTCGACTTCGGTTCTGGTGCTCTCGGTGACATGGCTTGCCACACCACGGACGGCATCTACTCGATCATGGACCCCGGCTATGCTGCCTCAGCTGAGCCTATTTTCATGACTGCGCCAGTCGGCGACCAGTTTCCCTCCGGGATGACGGTCAAAGCGACGTATCGTGCGAAGGGTGATCGTCCAGGCTTCACCACCTACTGGTATGAAGGCAACAAGGTCGATGGCACACCAAACATGCCTGAGGCTCCCGAAGAGCTGAATGTCGACAACCGCGAGTTGCCTCGCACTGGCAACCTGATCATTGGCACCAAAGGCAAGATGCTTGTCGAGGGTGACTACTGGAATAGCCCACGCATTATTCCTGAGTCAGCGCGCAGAGCCTTCGGCAAGCCCAAGCAACTCTTGGAGCGCTCTCCTGGCCATCACGACGAGTTCATCATGGCTTGTCGCGGAGAGAAGCCACGCGAGTTCAGTCAGTCCAACTTCGGCTATTCAGGTCCAATGACCGCAAACATCCAACTCGGCAACCTCTGTGCACGTGCAGGCAAGCGTCTAGAGCTCGACGAGTCTGGCAAGATTACCAACGATCCAGCGATCAACGATCTCGCCTGGCGCGAGCCACGCGAAGGTCACGGACCAATCGCAACGATCATCTAAGGCGTCCGCGCTTAGATCAGATCTGTTTTACAGAAAGGGGCGTTCGGGAAACCGGACGCCCCTTTCTCGTATCGAACCTGCTGCTATTTCCCGGCCAAGCCCACGATTCTAGCGCGGGAGAAATCATAGGGAGTCATCTCAAGAGTCACCTGATCATCAGCCTCAAAATCAGACGGATTGTCTCGCAGGGCCTTGGAAACGTGACCTACGAGCTCCTTACCGTTCGGGAGGGCGATGCGGTAAGTCACTGGGCTCAAACGGGCAAGAACGACAGCAACAGCGGGAATGGGTTTCTCAGACATTGAATGAAAGCTGGGGCGACTCCTTCCCGTTTCAAGTATCAGAACAGCGCAGGCTTTCTCGAATATAACCATTAAATCCAATAGTATTATCATAATAAAAGATTCCGGTTATTCTTTTAAATATAAAAAACTCCTAATCTTCCCCTTTCCTCTTACTCCTCCCTTCCATGCCTCGCTTCCATGCCTCGCTTCCCGCTAGATGTCTGCTGGATTACCCAAAGGCCATCGTCCCCCTTCAGCGAAGATCTTTCAATCTTTCTTGATTTGGCCCTAACAGACCCTCTTAAATTTGGTCTCGCCTTTGTAGGTGCTCGCTCTCTCGAATCAGAGCCTATTATCGAAGCTCCCAATCTTGAGATCGACTCCCTTCAATACTCCCAAACATTGTCTGTCGATCCTTTAACGCTGAGCGAAGACGATGTTAGTGCCTTCGCTAGTTTGCTAGAACGACTTCAAGTAGCCCTCGGGCCTGAAGACGAAGGCGAGCTCCTTGGCTAGCTCGACCTTAGCCGAAAAGGGTTCGGGGCATGCCTGCGGGGTGATAGTGAGAGAATTCGCGCAATGAAAACCCTTCGCAGTGCATTTTTAGCCCTGTTCGATCATTTCAGGCTCGCGAAGCCCAAACTTCTTGA
>CALLLI010000455.1 GCA_938082635.1 uncultured Verrucomicrobiales bacterium | reverse complement strand
GCGCTCGTAGTGACCGTGACGCTGAAGGCACGGGCTGTCCTCGTGCTCGAACGGGCACGGAGGATGAGGGGCGTCTATTGGGAAGGAGGCACGACGAATTTGCATCCGCCTAAGAAAAAATATTCAGCGCCCGTCGTCACTCTCTAGCGTGGGCTTTATTCCACGGTAGAAAGTGACGATCACACCCTCACGTTCCCACGGGAGAGAATGCTACGGCACACCAGACTGAAGAGGTCTCCTTAGCGACGATCCAACAAAAACTCTTAGAATGGTTTGGCCCTCCTACTGAGAAGTGGAAGCATCGCAAGACTTACACAATCTCAAAAGCACTACCTGATCAATTGTCTGAGCCGTGACTTTCTCGTCACTTTGATAATCTATATCCTTAGGTGGGGTTGCCGCGACACAATCCCGCTCATCAGTCGCACCTGCACCCCTTTGCGGGTGCGGCACTTTCTATACAAATAGAAGGGACCTGTGGGCACTACACATACTCACAAGGTCTATTCAGAGTATTACGCCGCCATATCGAAACAATGCAAACCTCGATGTGAAATCGATGGGCGCGCATGCTAAAACGCAGAACGTTTCTTTACGACTTCCTAACTGAAGAAATTCAGAATCGGTGACGGATACACACCAAGAACAAAGATGATAATGGCAAGGGCAATGAGCGCCCCCTTGGCAAGAGGTGGCACAGTCACTTTACGATCGTCATCAGCCTCTTCCCAATACATCGCTTTCACGACCTTGAGGTAGTAGTAGAAACCAGCGCCAACACCGATAACGGCCACGGCAATGATCACATAGAACCGACTCTGCATTGCGAGCAGGAATACATAGAACTTTCCAAAGAAACCTGCAGTGAACGGCACACCGGCCAAAGACACCATGGCAATGAGCAGCATTCCAGCAAGAAACGGAGAACGCTTAGACAGCCCATTGTAAGTCGTAATTTCCTCTCCACCTAGTTGATCACGGACCAGGCACATGACATGGAAAGTGATCAGCGTCATGGCGAGATAGCCACTGAGATAAAGAGCCATCACGCCCTCCACCTTCACATCATCACCGGCAGCTCGCGCACATCCCAACGCCAGGAGTAAGAAGCCAGCGTGAGAGATACTAGAATAAGCTAACATCCGTTTGAAATTTGTCTGCGGCACCGCAGCAAGATTACCCAACAAGATCGTGGCTCCCGAGATGGCGAGAATCAGGGTTACAAGCTGTGGAGCGGCATCACTTGTGATGAACGGCTCGATGATCCTGTAACCCACAACGAAACCAGCGGCTTTAGAACCAACAGATAGGAAAGCAGTGATCGGCGTTGGAGCTCCTTGATACACATCAGGCACCCAAATTTGAAACGGCACGGCAGCAACCTTGAAGCCCAGCGCAACGATGACCAGAGCTAGGGCAAAGAGCAGCGCCTGCGGATGAGCATTCATCGGAGATTCCTCGTTGCCCAACTCAGCAGCAATCTCAGCCAAGCCGGTCTCGCCACTCAAACCAAACAGCCAGGTCAGGCCATAGACTAGAAATCCGGTGGAGAGCGCTCCAAGAATCAGATACTTCACACCGGCTTCGAGCGAACCCACATTGCGCCGGAGGAACGCGACCAAGATATAGAAAGAGATCGTAACCAGCTCCAGGGAGACAAAAATACTGACAATATCCTTAGCTGAAGCCATCCACATAAGGCCCGCACAAGTGAAGAGCGGTAGATAGAGGAACTCTCCAAGCCCCGCTTGAGGCTTCTCTTGGTCCGCCCCCATATAGTGCTGGATAACCCCTCGATAATCGAGGCTCATGATGAGCACGATGATCGTCGTGATCAAAGCGAAGCCCTTGTAGAAGAGCGCAGTCGGATCGACCGCATAGAATGACCAGATGGCCCAGTGAGCGTTGGAATCCTTCGGGCCTTCAACCATGAAGAGTCCTAAGAAGATCACCGCTAGGCCAACGATACCAATCTTCCCAATGAATGATTTATCGGCCTTGTCGACAAAGGCCTCCATGAGCATCAGGACGATGCCCAGGACGACGACAGCGGCTTCTAAGTAAATGGCGGGCATGATTAAAACGTGAGAAGATCGCTAAAGAGACGCGGGTAGAACCCGATGACCAGCAAAGACACCACAAGGATTGTGCAAGGAACGCGCTGCATGAGAACCACATCCTCTGTCGCCTTAAATCCATCTGGCTGTTCACCCAGGAAGATGTTACGATACGCGCGAAGCATGTAGACGGCAGAAATAACCACGCCCCACAGCGCTAGTACGGTGGCCCATTGTAAATTCGTAAAGCCCTCACCTTGGTAACCTTGGAAACCACCAAAGAAGACCAGGACCTCACCACTAAAGTTCGCGAATCCGGGCAAGCCCGCAGAGGCAAAGGCAGCAAGACCAAAGAGGAAGGAGAAGATGGGAATCTGTTTGCCGAGACCGCCTAGCTTCTCCATTTCCAAGGTTCCCATGCTCTCGCGAAGCTTACCTGCGAGGCCGAAGAGCAAGGCAATGGAAACACCATGACCAAACATGAGTAGGACAGCTCCTGTGGGACCAATAGGCTCGCCGGTGGAAGCACTCCAGCTGGCGATACCCAGGAAGACATAACCCATGTGCATCACGCTAGAGTTTCCTAACAGGCCATCGAGATGCTTCTGAGCCAACGTGACAAAGCCCACAAAGAGGATGTTTCCGATAAGAAGCACGAGGAGCAAGTTGCGCCAAGTCTCTAACCCCTCAGGGAGCATTGGCGTGAAGCGGAGCAAACCGTAAAGACCAAATTTCTTGAGGACGCCTGCATGAAGCATGCTCGTTGGTGCCGGTGCCGAGGCGTAGGCCGGAGCTGCCCACGAATGGAACGGAAAGAGAGAGACCAGGATTCCAAAACCAATCAGCAAGGTGAGGAAGATCCACCCTTGCGCCTCCGCCGGAATGCCACCATCCGCAGCACGCTGCTGCAAGGTGATGAGATCAAAAGTCATTCCACCCTGGCTGAGCTGCGATTGGAAAGCTATGAGACCAGCCAAGAGAATGATACTGCCGACGGCCAAGTAGATGGTGATCTTCCAGGCTGTGTTCACGCGATCCTCACCTGAACCCCAGATACCAATCATGAAGAAGGTTGGGATGAGCGCTAGCTCATGGAACGCGTAGAAGAAGAAGATGTCCGTTGAGCAAAAAGCTCCAAGGGCTCCTGCCGAGATGAAGAGCAAGGACGAGAAATAAAGCTTCTCGCGACTCTCAACCTTGGGCGCCATCCAAATGGCACAGAAACTGACAATCACACTGAGAAGCAGCATAATGAGGCTGAGACCATCGATCCCAACCGCATAACTGATTTCTGGCACTTTCGCCACAGCTCGAGAAGCCACGAACTGGAAACCTTCCTTGCTCGGATCAAAGAGAATCCAGGCGATCACGCCAAGAGCGAGATTGGCGCCAGTAACGCCAAGAGCCGTGATGCGCGCCGGAGCCCCAAAGGCGATGGCGAGCACCCCAAGCAGCGGAAGAAGAATGATGATGTCGAGAATACTCACAGCGAGATCAGATCAGGCAAAGACGAGAAGATAGACGACGAGGATGACTCCCACGCCGAAGAGGAAGGCGTAGGCCTGTAGGTTACCGACCTGGATGCGGCGGAAGAGAGAACCAAGGCCATTCACCGTGCTAGCGCTGCCACGACTGGTAATGCCATCGACCACGTGGTGATCGAGCGCCTTGCTCACATAAGCCACGCCATCTTGGAAGACTCGGATAATCGCAATGTAAATTTCGTCCAGGTAGAACTTGTCGCGAACGAAGGCGATCGGAAGAGGCTCGCTCTCCTTGCCTCGGTAAAGTACGAAGCCAAGTCCGCCTCCAACGATCATTGTAGCGACTGAAACGAACAGCACCTCGAATGGGACATCCGCATGCGCAAAGTGGTTCCCAAGCACGAGCTTGCCCAGGAGAGGGAAGCCAGCGACAATCGAAACCGCTGCTAGAATGATAAGAGGCACGTTCATGACACCTGGAACTTCCTTGGCGTGTTCAGCATGTTTCGTGCGCGACTTCCCAAAGAACACCGCCGTGAACATGCGCATCATGTAGAATGGCGTTAGGAAGGCCACGAGACCAGCGATGAAGAACATCATCTTATTCCCATTGTAAGCCGCCACGAGGATCTGCTCTTTACTAAAGAATCCACTCGTCACGTACGGAACGGCAGCAAGCGCAGCCGTTCCGATCGCAAAGGTAGCGAAGGTGATAGGCATCTTCTTGGAAAGCCCTCCCATCTTCCACATGTCTTGCTCGTGGTGGCAGGCATAGATCACGGCTCCTGCACCGAGAAAGAGCAGCGCCTTGAAACCAGCGTGCGTGTAAAGGTGGAACATGGCGGCATCGGTCGAGTTGAGACCAGCCGCCATGACCATGTAACCGAGCTGCGAAAGCGTGGAGTAAGCGAGGACCTTCTTGATATCGTTCTGTTGCGTCGCCACCACCGCAGCGAAGAGTGACGTGATGGCACCGACCCAGGCGATGAGTTCTGCCGCTTCCGTTAAGTTAAGAAGAAAGGACACTCGCGCCAACATAAAGACACCAGCGGCAACCATCGTGGCGGCGTGGATCAAGGCGGACACTGGCGTCGGCCCTTCCATCGCATCAGGCAACCACACGTGAAGCGGCATCATGGCAGACTTGCCAACCGCGCCGCAAAAGAGGCAAAGAACAGCGATGCCAAACATCTTCGAATGAGCCGTAGCCGCAGCAGAGGCCGTTTCTTTCATTTCCTCAAAAGCAATGCTGCCGGTCATTCCCCAGATCATGAGGATGCCGATCATGAATCCAAAGTCACCAATCCTGTTCGTAAGGAACGCTTTCTTAGCAGCTTCCACCGGAGCGTTCCTAGTAAACCAGTGTCCAATGAGCAGGTAGGAACTCACTCCCACTAACTCCCAGAAGATGAACATCATGGCAAAGTTATCCGCTAGGACGATGCCGGTCATGGAGAACATGAAGAGAGACAGACAAGCGAAGTAGCGCCCCTTGCTCTCATCGCCCTTCATGTAACCGAGCGAGAAGACATGCACCAGCGTGCCGATGAAGGTCACGATAAGCATCATACCTCTACTCAGAGAATCGAGGGTGAGTCCAATGTTCAGCTTGAAATCACCTGCAGCGATCCAAGTGAAGCTCGAACCGTCTTTCGTTCCTTGAAGGAGCATGAGCACACTGATCACGAGCGTCGTTGCAACCGACGCCACAGAGATGTAGGCACTAACGCTCCCGTTCTTACGCGTGACCAACGCAGTCACTGCGGCGGTCACAAGCGGGAGGATGAGAAGAAGCCAAGCCATGTTAATTAAAAGATCAGAGCGTGCAAAAAGAGAGCGTTAGTATTTCATCGCGGTTATGTCGTCGACATTCGTCGTCCGACGGGCACGGAAGAGGGCAACAATAATCGCGAGGCCCACAGCTACCTCAGCGGCTGCCACGGTGATGATAAAGAAAACGAAAGCCTGACCGTTGTAGTTAGGCAATCCATCAACCAGATTGAAGCGAGAGAAAGCAACCAGCGAGAGGTTCGCAGCACTCAGCATCATTTCCAAACTCATGAAGATGATGATCAGACTACGACGTAGCATCACGCCCGTTAGCCCAAGGGTAAAGAGCAACCCACTCACAAAGAGATAATGATTCAGCGTTACCATAGCTCTAGGACAGTTTCCGCTTACTTAGGATGATCACGCCAACGGTCGAGACGAGCAGAAGCACGCCGACCACCTGGAGTGGAAAGTTATACTTGGTGAAGATCATCCGACCTACCAAATGGACATCGGGCAGTTTATCTTCCCTCAGCTTCTCATTGGCGGACTCCGGCAAGCCAGCAAGATCCTTGTCTAAGGTCAGCTGCGCTTGCCGAGGAGTGAAACCCACGTCACCGGCTTCGAAATTCGATAGAACAGCAGACAGCTGCACCATAAAGATTAAGGCAAGAATCAGACCGCCAGCGAAAGCCATGTAGTTCACCGACTTCTTCTCCTCCGCTTTCAGATCGAGTAGCATGATGATGAAGAGAAACAGAACCATCACCGCACCCGCATAAACGAGTATTTGAATGATCCCAATGAAGAAGGCGTCTAGCTGAATGAAGAGCGCTGCGAGACCGAGAAATGATCCGACAAGACACATGGCGCTTGTCACCGGATTACGGCTAGCGACGACCCCAAGACCGGAGACGATCATGATCGCCGAGAAGATATAAAAGAGAACTTCCATGCGCGCCTTATTTGACTACTTCAGCTCGTTCCATTTGTTAACCAACCCAACGCGCACGCCGCCAATCTCATAGAGCTTGTCTTTGTCGTGCACCATTTCTTCACGGGACTCACCCGTAATTACATAATCTTTTCGCAAGTAGATGGCCTGCTCTGGGCAAACCTCCTCACACATGCCGCAGTAGATACAACGAATCATGTCGATATCGAATGTAGCCGGCTGCTTCTCTACCTTCTCCCACGTGTCCCCTTTCTCGATCTCACCAGGGATGATCTTAATGGCACGTGGCGGGCAAATGAACTCACACAACTGGCAAGACACACAACGCTCACGTCCCTGCTCATCCGTCACCAGAGCAGGCGCTCCACGGTAGTACTCAGGCAGCTGGTCATCCCACTTTTCCTCAGGATACTGCATGGTCACCTTCTTCGACTTGCCACGCAGCCTGTTGATCGCATGGCTCAGGGTGATCCACAGACCCTTGATGATACCAGGAAGGTACATCTTCTCTAAGATGCTCAGCTTGGGTCTCTTAACGACGATAGCCATGGGTATAAAAGTAGTAAAAAGGCCCTCTAGCCGAAGAACATAAGGATGCCCGCCGTAAGGAGGATGTTAAACAACGCGATTTCAAAAAAGAACACCCATCCCAGTCGCATGAGCTGATCATAACGGAAACGTGGGATCGACCAACGAACCCAGATAAAGAAGAGGATGAAGCCAATCACTTTGGCAAAGAAGGTGCCAATAGCAACCAATCCCCAGAAGAGCGATTCCTCTCCGTTGCCACCCCAGCCGAATGGCAAGGACCAGCCGCCGAGGAAGAGCGTCACGGCAAAGCCAGAACCAATGATCATGGCAGCGTATTCACCTAAGAAGAACAACGCGAACTTCATCGAACTATACTCCGTGTGGTAACCTGCCACCAACTCCGTCTCACACTCAGGCAAGTCGAAAGGCAAACGATTCGTTTCCGCAAAGAGTGACGTTACAAAAATGACAAACGAAATCAGCAAGGGAACTAACAGAACAATATCACGAAAACTAAAGACAGGCATGAAGCCATCCAACGTAACGGGCAAGAGCGCCCACCCTTTCTCGTGTTGTTGCTGAACGATGCTTCCCAAGTTCAGATCACCATAGATCATCAGAATGGGGATGACCGAGAGCCCAAGAGAGATCTCGTAGGAAATCATCTGACTGCTCGAGCGGACCCCACCAATGAACGGATACTTTGAATTCGAGGCCCAACCAGCAAGAACAATCCCGTAAACACCTAACGAAGCGATCGCGAAGACAAACAAGATTCCCACGTCCAGATCGGCAATGACCATCTGGAACGGCTCATCAAAGAAGGGTAGTTTGAGATGACCACCAAAAGGTAACACAGCACAGGTCAAAAGTGCAGGAACCATGGTCAGCGCCGGAGCCAACCAGTAGTAGAACTTCCGCACGTGCCCTGGCGTAAGATCTTCCTTCAGAATAAATTTCAGGCCATCCGCCATCGGCTGACCAAGCCCAGCCAAACTGATCTTGGTGAATGGAATGCCCACGCGGTTTGGCCCCACACGGTCTTGCAGCAGAGCGCTAAAACGGCGCTCTGCATAAACAGAATACGCAACCATGGGCAAGATGACCATGAAGACGAGCACAACGATCTTTATCGTCGGCTCGATCAAGCTGTAGAGAATAGTTAAAAGTTCCGTCATCGTATCCGCTTAGATGCCCTACCCCACGATGATGCCCTTGGCCACTCGTTCACGCTCTCGCTCTAGCAAAGTCACTTTCTCATCCGTATCCATGATAGATACGCCTTCATCTCCAATCTTGCTCAAACTCAGCCCAGCAAACGCAGGAACGTCTTCGGCCATCAGCTTGAAAACGTCCTCGATCATGTAGAGACCATTGGACCCGGTCACCGATTGGATCAAATCACGCAATACTTCCCACCCATCCATGACCTGGCCTGGAGGTTGAATCGCTTGGTTTAGTCGCTGCAAACGGCCAGTCACATTCACCATGGACCCACGCTTCTCGGCAAAACCCGAAGACGGCAAGACCACATTGGCCAGGTCCGCTGTGGAATTTGCCAACAGATGAGAACTCAAAAGGAAGCTCAATTTGCCCAAGATGGCTTCGCCAAGTCCAGCCTTCACAAGATTCTCGTCGAAGCAGAGAAGCGCTTTGATCTCACCCCGGTCGATGCCTGCCTTGATGGCGTTCAGCTTCGATCCAGGCTCATCGATACCTAAAATGAGCATGGCTCCGTTCGTGTTCGGATTGCCATCTTTCGAAACCAGAAGGTCATCCCCATCCTGAGGACGGGTCACCACATCGATCAACTCAATCTTCAGCTCCTTAGCCAAGCGCTTCGCCATGAAGAGCTCTTCATTCGTCATCCGAGCGGAGGCCACCATCGCAATCTGATTAGGCTCACAAGCCTTGAGGCAGGCAGCAGAAAGCTGGTGCGCTTCACTCCAGGAAGCCACCCGATGCCCGCTGTCGCTCTTGATCATGGGATCCGTCAAGCGGGATTCGCTATGGAGATAGTGGAAATTCAGACGACCTGAATCGCACATCCAGGTTGAGTTCACTTCGCCATTCTCGCGTGGAGTCTGACGATGAACCTCATTCTCACGAGCCCCGATGAGTGTATTACAACCGCGGCCACAGCTAGTGCAAAGGCTCTTCGTTTCTTTCAAGAACCAGACTCGCATCTGGAAGCGGAAATCATTCGAAGTCAGCGCACCAACCGGACAGATATCCGCCGTATTTAGGCTATAATCGTTCGCCAGCTGCTTTCCAGGGTGCGTCGTGAGTACCGTGTGGCTTCCACGATCTGTGAAGCCAAGCACATCATCGTCGGCAATTTCCTGGCAGAAACGGATACAACGAGAGCACATGATACAGCGCTCATCGTCCAATCGGATTCGCGGCCCAATCTCGACATTCTTGGGCTTCTTGACCTTCGTCTCGAGAAATCGCGATTCGCCTTGTCCATGCTCGACGCTGAATTCCTGAAGGCGGCATTCCCCTGCCTGATCGCAAATCGGGCAGTCTAAGGGATGGTTGATCAGGAGAAACTCCATCACCCCCTTGCGACACTCTTCAACCAAAGGGCCTGTCGTCCGGATACCCATCCCATTGGCCACGGTGTTCGCACACGCAATGGCCGGCCTCGGCATCCAAGAAATCTTCGTATGGCCGTCCTCGTCCTTCTCTGCTTCCTGCCCAGGCGCAAGGCGCGGCGGCATTCCCATCTCCACCAAGCACATCCGGCAATTTCCAGGAGAACTCAGCTTCGGATGGTAGCAATAGTGTGGCACCTCCGCATTCGCCTCCTTACAGGCCTCAATCATGCGGGTACCCTTAGGGAACTGCATCCAGGTCCCATTGATCTGGACATTAACCATCTCCACGTCTTTCGAATCGCTCACAGGGGCTCTCGTTGGGTCTGAAATTGGGCTGTCGTTGGTGGGAGGAAGATGGCTCACAGCAAGCCACCGAACCGGTTCGACTCACTATTGGCAGCCGAGAAATTCCCAGCAAGGTGAATTTGTGAAAAATTTCACAAGCTCGAAATAGGCTGCCAGATTCGGCCGTTTAGATGGTGAGAACCTTCGTGGCAAGTGCTTGCAGGTTAAGAGTTCTGAGATTCTCTTCGTTCAGGCGGGCCTATCCCCTGGCCAACGATTGATGAAACGGCTCTTCAACCTGATTCTAGGACTCGCCCTCGGCGCAGCAGCTGTCGTTGATTACCTCTACTTTACCGGCTGGTTCCACGACCCACAGCTCGCTCTTCGCGCTCTTCAGAAGTTACAAATCCCGCCCACATCTCAGGAAGTCTTCAAGGCTGTTGAGCAGGACAATGGCGAACTGCTCACTCTTCTGCGCCGCGCCCGGTGTTTCTTCTCGCTCCACGACTGCTACAGATGACACTCCGCTCCACCTCGCGATCAGAGAGGGCAAATGGATCACGGCCACTCTTCTAATCGATCACGACGTCGATCTCAACGCCCGCAATGAAAGTGGCGTCGTGCCGTTGCAGTCCGCCATATCTAAGAACAACCTAGCTCTTGCCCACGCGATGTTCGAAAGAGGCGCTAGTCCGGATATCCTCTACGGCTCCGGGCAACCGGCGCTAATCGCTGCCATCACCGCCAAGGAAGGAAAAGCCGCCCGCGCCATTCTCCACCACGACGCCAATCCGAATGTCGTAAACAGAGCAAAAGCCTCGCCTCTCTATTTGGCCATCCGCTCCAGTCAAGCAGGTCTCGTTCCCGACCTCCTCAGAGCAGGGGCCGATCCTAACGGCACGACGCCCGAGGGCCAACCCCTCCTCAACTTCATCTGCGAGCAATCCAAGGCTTGTGGTCTAGATGACCTAACGCCCCCCCTATTGTCCAACAATTGCTCACAGCTGGAGCCAACGCCGAGGCTCTGGACGCCTCCGGGAAACACCCGCTCAGGCATGCGATCGAAGGGGCGGAAAGTGATCGGAGAAGAGATTTATGATAGTGCTGAATATAAGAAAGCGCGCGCTGAGCGGAGTGCAGCAGAGTCGCGAATCTTCACGTTAAAGTTCAACCATGGTTACGAGGAAGTGATGAGACGA
>CALLLI010000454.1 GCA_938082635.1 uncultured Verrucomicrobiales bacterium | reverse complement strand
CCCTCAAGAACACCTACTACGATTCATTTGGAGAATTCAAGGCGGCAATTGACGGAAAGATTCGTGAAGCCAACACTTCACTCAAACACCGCATGAAGTCGCTTCTAACATTAAATTTTCAGATTCTTCCGAATGATCCAGATAGAATCTTATGATAGCGCTTGGTATAGATAGTGCACTGAACTTTACTTTTCGGATGCTTAATCGCTCGCGATTTGAGTTTCCTCGTCTCGCGGAGCACGATAGGCTCATCGACGTGATGCGTGAAATCCCTCTTCTGTGTCGCGCAATAGCTATCATTGCGCTCATCTCAACAACGGTCTCAGTGGCGAACGCTGAGTGGCCTACTTACCGGAGGGACAGTCATCGCAGCGCGGCGAGTTGGGAGGCGATGAGCCCCGATCTCCGCTTGCAATGGGTCTTCAAGCCACGGCATGGACCGCAAGCAGCCTGGCCTTTACCGGGTGAAGAAACGCCGCGTATGCACACGGACCGAGCCTATCACGTGGCGTGCGCGCACGGATTGGCGTTCTTTGGAACCTCGGTGGACAACAAGGTCTACGCTCTCGACGTGGAGACGGGCACGGTGCGCTGGACGTTCTATACTGGCGGTTCGGTTCGATTTGCGCCGGTGATCGATGGAGAACGACTCTATGTGGGCTCGGACGATGGCCATGCCTATTGTCTCAATGCGAAAGATGGAACGCTGGTGTGGAAGTACCGTCCAAGCCCGGCTGATGAACGCATCGTTGGCAATGGGCGCTTGGTATCTTCCTGGCCATTGCGCACGGGTATGTTGGTAGACAACGGCGTTCTCTACCTCACTGCGGGTGTGTTCCCTTACGAAGGCCTCTACATCTGTGCCGTGAATGCCGAAACTGGCAACGAGATCTGGAAAAACGACACCTCGGGAGATTTGGCTTGGGGACTCGACTACGGCGGCATGGCTCCGCAGGGCTACTTGTTAGCCTCCAAGAAGAACCTTTATGTGCCTTCCGGTCGAGCCATGCCTGCATCCTTTGATCGGAAGACCGGAAAGTTCATTCGCTTTCTTCCTGCTGGAGGCAAGGTCGGTGGCAGTTGGGCGCTCATTGATGCCACGGGCGATCAGTTAGTGGCCGGAGTCAACAATCAGGGAACACCCGCGAAGATCGCTTACGATGACGAGACGGGTAAACGTAAGGGTGATATCTTTGCGAGTTTCCCTGGTATTGATCTTGTATTGACACCGGAGGTGGCGTTCTCGCTGACCGAAACCGGCATCGTCGCCATCAATCGGCAAGCCTATCGCAAAGCGGCCGGAGAAATGCCCAAGATTGACGCGCGACGAGCAGAACTGGGCAAGTTGATTGATGAGAATCGCAAGAAGACGAAGGAACTCAAGGCACAGATTGTTGAACTCAAGAAGAGTGAGAACGCGGAAGATGCCACCAAGATCACGGAGTCTCAGAATCAGTTAGGCGAACTTCGCAAGTCCCTAACGGAATATACCAAAGAGATTGCTACCCACGGCGAGCGTGAGAAAGTTTTGAAAGGGCCTCGGGTCAAGTGGACCTACGATAATTCCGCCCTTTCTAATATTGTGTTGGCAGGCGGTATCCTCTTTGCCTCCGGTGAGGGGGTGGCCCTGTCTTTAGACGCGAGCACGGGCGAGAAGAAATCAGAGATTCCTATGAAAGGCACAGTTCTGGGCATGGCAGCTTCTGATGATCGGCTCTTTCTGAGTACCGACGAAGGGCCAATCTACTGCTTAGGCGCACAGATGACCAAGACGCCGAATCAGATCACGCCCTACGCTAACGATGATGCCTTTGGCGACACGAATCTCTACGCGGCAGCTGCGAAGGCTATCTTGGCGCACTCTGGGATCGAGAAAGGGTACTGCTTGGTCCTCAATGCCGGGGAAGGTGAATTGGCCTACGAACTCGCGAAGCAAAGCGAAATGAGCATCGTTGCCATTGAGAACGATCCGGGCAAACTCCTTGCGGCCCGCGAAAAACTGGATGCGGCAGGTTATTACGGATCGCGTGTGATTATTGAGGACTGGGCTCACACGGAACTCCCGGATTACTTTGCCAACCTCATCGTTTCGGGAAGCCTTGCCAGTGAAAGCGCACTCACGGCATCAGCAGAGGAAGCCTACCGCACTTTACGTCCGGCCGGCGGCGTGGTGATGCTAGAGTCATCGAACGAGGCTTGGTTACAAACGATGAATTTTCCCGAACCGGAAAAGATTGCCGGTGGACATTGGGTGAAAGCAGTCCGCCCACGATTGGAGAATTCAGGCGAGTGGACGGGCCTTTACGGGAATGTCGGCAACACAGCCTCTTCTCCTGACGATCATGTGAGAGGGCCATTCGGTGTTCTTTGGTATGGTGAACCGGGATCTAAGTACATGCTCGACCGGCACGCGCGATCCGTGAGTCCATTGGCGGTGAATGGTCGTTTGTTAGTTCAAGGGGAGGAAGAAGTTATGGGATTCGACGCTTACAATGGCACCTTTTTCTGGCAACGTCACATCCCTGGCGCCGTGCGATCGCGCGTGGATGTGGATGGCTCCAACATCACCGCAGCGAATGATCATATGTTCGTCGCGGCCTTCGATAAGGTGCATCAATTAGATGCTCAAACCGGCGAGACGGTTCGCGAGTATACCATGCCGACGCGTGAGGACGGGCTTGCCAGACGCTGGGGCTACATCGCTGTCGATGATGGCGTGCTCTATGGCTCGGCGGCACTGCCATTGAAGCACGAGTTTGGTTATATCTGGAACACGCTAAAGAAGGGAGACTCCTGGATTCCGGAGAGTGAAGTGCCGGAGGATCTCAAAGCCGCTTACAAGAAGATCGTCGAGCGCATGCCTAAGCCCACTCTCGAAGGCTTCAAGCGTTCGGGGCTCAATTGGGTATACACCGCTGACTTTCCCGGCTGGATGCCGGATCACAAACCGACGCCAATCAACGAGAAGATGATGGTGAGCGATGCGCTCTTCGCGTTCGATATCGAATCAGGAAGTTTGCTTTGGCAACGCGCTTCTAGAGATGTCCCAGCCATCTCCATCACCATTGGTGGCGGGCTCATCCACTTCATCGAGAACGATTTGGATATCGAGGAGCGCAACGAAGGCATGAAACAACGTGAGGATCTCATTGCCGATGGCTTTTACGAAGCACATGACGAGGGCACACTCAGGCCGGAAGATCGTGATGTGCGACGAGTGATCGCGCTAGATGCCAAGACAGGCAAGAAAGTCTGGTCAAAGCCCGTGGATCTGAGTGGCTGCGGGGGCAACAAGTTGGGCACGGCCTATCATGATGGGCAATTGGTCTTCTTCGGACATTATAGCAACCACGATCAGGGGCCCTTCGTGAAAGGCGATCTCGCTTGGCGGCGCATCACGACGATGTCTTCTGAGAGTGGTAGCTTCATTTGGTCTAAGCCACTTAACTATCGCCGCCGTCCTTTGATCATGGGAGACACCATCTACATTGAGCCACGGGCGTGCTCTCTCTTGGACGGCTCTATCAAAGAGCGCGAGCATCCGATCACGGGTGATTCCGTTGATTGGGAGTTTCTGCGCCCCGGTCACAGTTGCGGCATTGTCACCGCTTCCCCTCACAGTATCTTCTACCGCTCGTTCTGTGCGGCCATTGTCAATGTCGAGAAAGACACGGGCTTGCAGTTGTTCGGCGGGATTCGTCCGGGCTGCTGGAATAACCTGATTCCCGGTAATGGCCTGGTGAGTATGCAAGAATCAAGCGCGGGCTGCACCTGTTCGTATTCGCTGCGCACGACGGTCGTGCTCAAGCATAAGAAAGAGAAGGGGCCGGGGGAATGGTCCGTCTTTATTTCGAATGCGCCTAACAAACCCGTCTCACACTTGGCCATTAATCTCGGCGCGCCTGGCGATATGCGGGATGAGGCAGACACCCTTTGGTTTGCCTACCCCAGACCGAATACTCGGGTCGGCCAGGGCTCGTTCGCGAACTACGGAATCAAGTTTGACCTCAAGGAGAATGCTGGAGTGGAGGTATTGCAGCGTGATTTCCGTGGCGTCACCATCGACGGCACAGATCGTCCTTGGATTTACACCAATGGCGTCGAGGGACTGACAGAATGTCGATTGCCCTTGATCGAGAAAGACAAGGGCCCGGGAGTCTACGATGTCCGTATCGGATTCGTGCCCAAGCCGGGTCAGAAAGCGGGCGAGCGTGTGTTCTCCATTCTACTTCAGGATCAATCAGTGCTGGCAGACTTCGACGCAGTGGCGGAGGCGGGTCAGTCTAACAAGTTAGTCTTGAAGGAGTTTAAAGGGGTGAAAGTGAGTGAAGATCTCGTCATGAAATTCGTTCCAAAGAAGAAGGACAAAGGAACTTCCGCCCCACCGGTCGTGCATTCCATTGAAGTCCTGCGCACGGACTCATGACTAGATTGAAAAGTTGTTTTCTAAGTGCCGCATGTTTAATGGCGTTGTTAGGCGCCGCTTTAGCATGCCGGTTTAACGTGCGCGACGTGGGCTTTGTCGATCTGGGTTCCGAGCAGTATCGGTTCTACGGACTCGTTGGAGAAACCACACCCGCAGTTACGGCCACGGCGATCAAAGAGATTTCAGCCGCAGCGTTCTTCAACACCAACGTGGACCCAGATGTCATCGGCATCGCTAAAGCACAATCTATCGACTGGTATCAGCTGGCAGGTTCTCCTGTTGCCCCTGCTGGCGTCCTCGTCTCTCCGGACGGCAAACGAGCACTGGCATTGCCGCTGATTGGCAAGGATGAGGACGTACAGGACACGCTTTGGACGAATATGGAGGCCGTCTTTGAATCTCCGGCGCGCGATGCCGTTCTCGCCAAAGCAGTTGATACTTACGGAGTGATCATGCTCATTGAAGGCAATGACAAGGCCGAGAACGACCGGGTCCAGAGTATTGCCCAAAGCCTTATCAAACGCGTTGGAAGCTCACTCGGAGAGCTTGAAAAAGCTATCGAGAATCCACCTGTTCTGCATGTGCTTTCAAAGGAAGACGCCGCGATGGAAAAGGTGTTTCTCTGGAGCTTGGGGGTTGAAGAAACGGAGAATCGCCTGGAACCGATTGTCTCAGTCATTTATGGCCGTGGTCGGCAAATTGGACAGGTCCTACAAGGAAGTGAGATCGAGGAGAAACGCTTGTTCGGCATTCTCCGCACCATTGGCCTCGATTGCGAGTGCGGCCTTGACCGAAGTTGGATGCAAGGGCCGATGATGCCGCTCAAATGGGGTAGTGACAGGCAAACAAAAATTGCCAAACAGCTGGGCTTCGATGCAGAAGATCCCATGATCAAGATGGAGATGAGCCAGATTCTCTCCAAAGGCGCGCAAGCCCGACGGGCTCGCGAACCGAACGAGGTTGAGGAGCTTCTAGCCGACTACCAACGGCCCAAGCCTTCTGAGAAAACGACGGACGCGGAGGTGTCTCAGGACCCCGCTGGCAGTACGCCGACTTCTAGTCGTTCCGTAGTCTATGTTGTCCTCGCTAGCCTTCTTGTGCTTGTGCTGGCAACCGGCATCTTCATTCTTATACGCGCTCGCTCTCAGAACTAGCGGATGAACACACTGACACTTATTCTTAAAGAAATCCTTCATCGGAAGTGGAATTGCCTTTTAGGGTTTCTGGCTGTGGTCACGGCAGTGACATTCAGCGTGGCCCTCTTCACCACAGGCGAAGCCTCCAAGCGCGAGACGAAACGCACTCTGCGGGATATGGGACAGAATCTTCGTATCATTGCTAAGGACACAGACATGGAGGCCTTCTGGGATCGCGGCTATGCCGATACGACCATGCCGGAAGAGTGGATTTATCAGTTCGAGAAAGCTGAGGGGCTCTTCTATTCACATCTAACGGCTACCCTTCATCGAAAGATTGATTGGGATGGAAAGCCAGCGATCTTGTCCGGCATCTCGGCAGAAGTCTCACCACCGGGAAGAAAGAAGCCGTCCATGGTCTTCAAGATCAAACCCGGCACGGCCTACTTGGGCTACGAACTTGCGCAAAGCCGGAGCCTGAAGAAAGGCGACACGATCACTCTGTTGGGAAAATCGTTCACCGTCGCAAACACCCTAGCAGAATCCGGAACGGAAGACGATCTTCGAATCACCACGCTCCTTAGCGACGCTCAATCCCTGCTCAATCAGCCTGGAAAGATCAACGAGATCCAGGCTCTCGATTGTTATTGCCGCGATCCCAATCGCGATACCTTGACCGTGCTTCGTGAACAGTTGGCCAAAGTCTTGCCCGAATCCAAAGTTGTCAAGATGCAGGCCATTGCCATGGCCCGGGAGAAGCAACGATCATTAGTGGAAGACTATTTCGCCTTGGTCGTTCCATTGGTGATCATTGTCTGCGGCATCTGGATTGGGGCCCTGGCCATGCTCAACACGCGTGAACGCCGTGAAGAGATTGGCATCTTGCGCGCTCTTGGTCATGGATCTGGCAAGATCTCCGCCTTGTTCCTCGGCAAATGGGCGTTCATTGGATTGTTAGGAGCCATTGCAGGATTCGCCCTTGGCACGTTGCTGGCGCTGTCTGTTGGTCCAGAACTCTTTAAATTAACGGCCAAGCATTTGAAGCCTAATTACACCTTGTTGATTGCTAGTCTCATTGCTGCGCCTGCATTCGCCGCTATTGCCAGTTTCATTCCCGCCATGCTCGCCGTGACGCAGGATCCAGCCGCCACACTCCGTGAAGATTAGTTAGTCCAGTCATGTCCTTTTTAAACCTGCACCAACTCACGAAGCATTATCGGACCAAAGGTGGAAATGTAGAGGCTTTGAACTCAGTCGATCTTTCGATCGATGCTGGCGAGTTTGTCGCCATCCAAGGTCCCAGCGGTTGTGGCAAGACCACGCTTTTGTTGGCGTTGGGCGGCATGCTTCGGCCCACCTCTGGTTCCGTAACGGTCGATGATACGGAGCTCTATCGCCTCTCTTCACGTGAGCGCGCCGCTTTCAGAGCGAATAGCATTGGGTTTGTCTTTCAGATGTTTCATCTCGTTCCCTACCTCTCGATCCTGGAGAACATCTGGCTAGGCAGTGGTGTTGGAGGGAACACCAAACCTGACAAAGAGCGTGCACAAACACTGCTCGATCAACTAGGGATGGCCGACCGACAGCATCATCTACCATCCGAGCTGAGTGCTGGTGAGAAGCAGCGTGCCGCCGTGGCCCGAGCGATGATCAATCAACCGAAAGTTATCTTAGCCGACGAGCCCACCGGTAACCTAGATCCCAACAATGCTTCAGATGTCGTGCGTTATCTGCAAGAATTCAATCGAGATGGTGGTACTGTTGTTATGGTGACTCACGGCACGAACGCCGATCTCGCAGCAAATCGAGTTGTCCAATTAGAGAAGGGCCAGATCATTTCGCAATGAGTTCGTGGACGCTTCCTTTTAGATTTTAAGGCAAATGACAGTCAGAGAACCACCCCCTCCTGGGATAGGAATTAAGGGCTTTTCACAATCTCTTAGTAATGCGCTTGCTTCGAGTTCCCGAACCCAGATCCCATGATCCGCAGCGCTCTAGTAGACTGGCAATATTGAGTTGATGGATACATGCGGTTGAGTCCCATCGCCGGGTGATGCAAGGACTGGCGCTTTTCAAGCGCCCCACGCATTCTCGGCGCTTGGAAAGCGCCGCTCCTTGAGGGAATCTTCCGCACCTCCTCGGTACAACACCATTCTTGACGATTCATCATCTCGATGTGGTCGCTCTACTAGGGGTATCAAGACCTTAGTGTGGGCTAAAATGAGGGCTTTTGGAATGGCAGCGCCTTCTTGGGTAAGCCTTGGGGCACCAGCAATGTTTATGGATTAAGCGAATCTGATTATAGCGGCTTTCGGTTCATCGCGAACCACAACCTTGAGGCAGCTGTCGATGAGTGCGCCGCCATCTAGGCTCACCTAACGATTTTTCTTTGCCAACACTCTGACGCTTTCGCGCAAGAGTGTTCAATCAATGGGGGTGGGTCGCCAGGTGCTGCTTCAGCAGATCTTTCCCGTAGTCGTTTCCATTCGGAGTCCGCACGGTGGCGTGAATGTGATTCTTGGTCGCGGTGCGACTTCTGCCGAGAGCAATGGGGCGCTGGTGGTCGAATTCGATCAGGATGACGGGACTGTGGATGCGATAGTAGAAGACGGACTCCTTGTTCATCTCGCCGATCCAGGCGAAACATGTCCGGTCGAGGTGCTTTTCGATCCCCTCCATCTTCACTTTGGCATGGCCATCTTTCAGATTGTGAATCCAGAGCCCTGTCAGTTTGAGAAAGACCTGCTTCTGTTCCGCATCCAATTCGGAAACGGGTAAGCCTTCGTAGGGAATCACGGCATTGTCATGGAATGCCTCGGTGTTCGAATTGGTGCCGTCCTTCTCGCTCTTCAAAACGGCTTTGGCTTTCTGTTCGTCGGTTAGGCTGTTGGCAAACTGGAGGGCGAGATCCTGTTCCTCCTGGAGAACGATGGTGCCTTTGTATTTGCCTTCATCTGCCCACACGGGCTCCGAGCCGAGGAAGAGGGGAGTCATCACGACCTGATCTCCAAGCACGAAATAGTTGATGATGCAGTGGTGCCCATCGAATTGAAATCCCCAGGGCTTGGTGTCGGAAGGTTCGCCCATCATCGTGATGAAGTAGGCCCAGCGACCGTAACCGTATTCACTCTCACGTCCGCTGATCTCGGCGATGGTGTGATTCAGCTTCATGATGTCCTGTGTAGTCTTGAGTCCTTTGGCGCTGAGACCCGCACCGATCATGGCGAAGCCGAGATCGCGCTGGTCTTCTGACATTTCCTCAAAGCTGACGCCTTGCCACGGGAGGTTGTGTTGATTCGCCCAACGCCGCCATTCATTGTCATCGACTGGGAATTGCGTCTTCTTGCGTTGTTCGTCTGTCAGTCCATTGAGGAAAGCATTCGCGGCCTCCTTCACCGCCTTGGTGGAAACGCCGGTCGATTGGATCGAGTAGAGCCCTTCCTCGACCTTGCCGTCAGAAGTCACGCCGACAAACTTCTCGGCGAGTGCCTTCTTTTCCAGTTCCGCAAATCTGTTGCCGTCGCCTCTGCCTTTGCCTTTGCCTTTGCCTTTGCCTTTGCCTTTGCCTTTGCCTTTGCCATTCTGCTGAGCATGGGCGGTGGAGAGAGCTAGGCTGCTGATCAGTATCAAGCAGGCGGAAGTGTAAGTCTTGGGAGTTCTCACCAGAGGTGTTACTGGAGTATCGTAAATCGTTGGCTTGGGCAACGGCGAATCCACTGTGGATTCAGGGGCCGCGAGTTGTGTTGCGATGGATGGCTAAGTAGACACGACACTCCTGTCGTGTTCGGCATGGGGCTCTCGAATCGAAGAGGGCTCACCTTTTCCTGGAAACTCGCTGGCTATCTGCGCCAGCCATACACACTTCCGAATGCGACAGGAGTGTCGCATCTACTTTTAAATCGTGAATTGGATGTTAGTCTGTCGCCATCATGGGAAAGAAGGGTCCGTTTCAACCGTATGATCCAGAGGTAGCCGCGCGGATCTATCGGAACAACCGCCCACATTGGCGTCAGCCTGGTGCCACCTACTTCGTCACCTTTCGGTTGGGCGATTCCATCCCTAAATTGGTGATTGATACTTGGGAGCAGGAGAAGCGCACGTATCTCCAGGCACTGCATGGGATTTGGATGGATGGTGAAGGTGTGTGGAAGCAAGCCTTCGAACGACTGCCCAAGCCAGCACGAGATGCTTATTTTAAAGAATTCAATCGGCAGATGAATGGCTGTCTCGACGAAGGGAAGGGGGCTTGTGCGTTGGTGGATCCTGAATGTGCCGCCTGTGTGAAGGTGGCATCTGAGGCCTTCGATGGCGAACGCTATGACCTTGGCGACCTCGTCGTCATGCCCAATCATGTGCACCTGCTGATGACTCCTTATCAAGGACATGAGCTCGAATCGCTTTTGAAAGGGGTCAAAGGCGTGAGTGCTAGAAAGATCAACAAGCGACTGAACCGGAGCGGAACGCTCTGGCAGAAAGACAGCTATGATCACCTCGTTCGGAACGAGGCCCAATTGCGGAAATTTCGAGATTACATTTGGGAGAACCCGGCCAAGGAGGGCTTGGATCCGAGCACGTGTCTTCGGTATCGGGTAGAGTAGACACGACACTCCTGCCGTGTTTGACATGGCGCTCTCGTAGCGAAGAGAATCTACCTCTCTTGAAATTCGTTGGCTTCTGCGCCAGCCATACGTTCTCCCAAATGCGACAGAAGTGTCGCATCTACTTTTAGATCGGCGTCTACTTGGATTCGTAGACGCGAACGTAGTCGATCTCCAGGCGTATGGGGAAGAGGGTGTTATCGATAGGGCCGCCGCGGCGTCCCCACATGTTGCCGACCGCTAGATTGAGGACGGGGTGGAAGGGGTGATCATATGGCCAGGCTTCCCAACCGCTACCTTCATTGACGTAGGTGAAGTAGGGCGATTCATCCATGGAAATAGTGAGTTCGTCAGGCGTCCATTCCAGAGAATAGACGTGGAATTCTTTGTCGACGGTCATTCCTTCGATGCTGCCTTTGCGTTGGTTCCAATAAATCCAGTAGGCGGCTTTGTTGTGCACGGTCCCGTGGACGTGGAACATGTCGTAGCCGACATGTTCCATGATATCGATCTCACCTGAGTTTGGCCAGGCATCGCAGGTTTCGCTTCCTTGCCAGTCTTCATTCTCACCACAGGAAGTGGAGTATTTGTAAGGATCGCTGGGTAACATCCAGATGGCGGGCCAAGATCCCTGTCCGGCGGGAAGCTTGGCTCTGACATTGATCTTTCCATACAGACTGTCTCCCGTGCCTTTGGATTGCACGCGGCCTGAAGTGTAGGCCGCCTTGTCATAATCCTCTCGGTGCGCTTCCAGAACCAGATGGCCACTCTCAACGCGTACATTCTTAGACCGATCAGTGTAGGCTTGGTCTTCGTCGTTCACTTTGCGAGCGGGCCAGACGTCGGCACTCCATCGGGCGTCATCCGGTGCGCCATCTTGATCGAATTCGTCACTCCAAACGAGATTCCATTGCCGGGGATCCTTCATTTGCCGACGAATAACGAGAGCATTGAGAATAGGTTCGCCCGCTGAGGCCTTGAAGGTGATGTTCAATTCACCATCGGTAACGACAATGCCAGTAGCCACGCGGTCTAACGCAGAAACGTGTCTCCCTTCGCGAGCTAGACGCACATCTAGGTCCCCGATTACAGGCTTGCCTTGGGCCAAGACGCTGAATAGACGGTCGCCAGTAGGGATGTCGAAGGGTTCAGCGAACCGGAATTGAAGATCATACGTCCCATTTTGAATAGCTTTGGTCACCTTGAGGTCGCCCATGCGGTAGCTCTGGTAGAGCGCATTGTCCTGAGATCCGACGACGGTCTCCATTTGAGAGACCTCGCCGCCAGTGACAAACTTATCGGCCTCGTAGTGAATCCCGTCGGTGCTGTCAAAGGCGTCTCCACCGACTTTCACGGCCCACACGCCCGCGTCGCGATGAGGCTGGTGGTTGGTATCGTTGTCTTTGTGCCTTTCTTTTGAGTCGCAACTAGTGCTAAGTGTTAGCATTCCTGCGCGCAGTAAGAATCGTGTGAGCGATGTGTTGGATAACAAGGTCATTGGCGTGATTGAAGTCGGCTAACGGATTCTCTGAGTATCAGTTCTCCCTGAAATAATTGAGATTGGACGTTCAAAGCGCTTCGTTAGTCTCGCGTCAATGGCGCAGCCTCACTCTACCATGGGGCAACGCCCCAGGGTAGAATGAGATCATCAGGAAAGCTGAGGGTGCGATTCGAGAAGTGCACCCCAACTCGGTTGAATCGTGCCTTCAGCGCTGTGATTGGACTGGCCGAGAACCATAGGCGTTGCCGAAGGCTGGCATGAATAGCACCGTTGGTGCTAGGCAAACATTCGATGCGTGCTCTTAACCGCGTATCATTCGCTCTTGGGCAGGCTACCTGGCGGGTTTCTTCCGACGTGGGAGGATGTAGTCTTCCGGGTCGAACTGATGCCGTTTCGGTTTCTTCCAGACCTCTTCGTCGGTGTCGCCGTAGAATACCTTGGTCTCTGCGAAGAGCTTCTTCATCGACCCGAGTTTGCTTGAGTGTGAGGAATTTCCAGCGAGATTGGTCATCTCTTGGGGGTCCTTTTCAAGATCGTAGAGCTCCCAAAGGCTAGCCTCTTCCGCTGCATTTCGAGGCTTATCGAAGTAGAGGAGTTTGTGCGAGCTCGTTCGGATCGCGCTATGCTGCGCCACGCCGTGGCCTCCGTCGATGTAGCGATAGTAGATCGTCTTCCGCCAATCCTCTGGAGTGGCACCACCATTGCTCAACAATGGCATGAGGCTGATTCCGTGCACTTGCCAGTCCGTCTTCACGCCTGCGGCTTCAAGTAGCGTCGGCGCATAATCGATGTTCTGAACCATCGCTGAGGAACGGCTGCCCGGCGCAACCTTGCCCGGCCACCGAACGATGAGCGGCATCTTCAAAGACTCTTCATAGGCCCAACGCTTGTCGAACCAGCCGTGTTCTCCGAGATAGAATCCCTGGTCAGCGCAGTAGACCACGATGGTATTCTCTTGCAGCTTCAGCGCGTCCAACTTGTCGAGGACTCTTCCAACATTGCGATCAACGCCCGCCACACAGCGAAGGTAGTTCTTCATGTAGCGCTGGTACTTCCAACGGACCAGTTCCTTCCCGGTAGGAGGATTGGCCAGGAAGGCGGCGTTTTCCTTTTCAAACACGGCGAGGTAGGCCTTTCGCTGTTCAGGTGTGAATCGTCTGAGGACTTTGTCAGCCTCACCGTCTTTGAACATCATGAGGTCTGAGGCCATCGTCATATGCTCGTCGATTCCCATCTTGTGGTCTGCCGCTGCTGGCCGTCCTTCATACGCGTCGAAGAGCGTCGGTGGCTCGGGCATGGTCATATCTTGAAAGAGTTCCAACTCCTTGATGCTGGGCTTCCAATTTCGGTGAGGTGCCTTGTGTTGGATCATCAATGCGAACGGCTTGGTGGTGTCTCGATTCTCCAGCCACTCCAACCCGATGTCGGTGACAACGTCAGTCGAGTGTCCTTCGACTCGACGGCTGCCATTAGGACCATGGAGATCCGGATTGTAGTAGCTGCCCTGACCACTGAACACCTCCCAGGCATCGAAACCGCTGGGCTTGGTTTTCATATGCCACTTCCCAAACACGGCAGTGGTGTAGCCGCTCTGCTGGAGCTTCTTGGGCCACGATGGGCGTTTGGGATCCAGGGCACCACCAAGATTCACGATGCCATTCTTATGACTGTGCAATCCGGTCATCACCGTCGCCCTCGATGGCGTGCAGATGCTGTTTCCGCAGAAACTATTCTCAAAGAGCATCCCACCTTTGGCCAGACGATCCAAATTCGGCGTTGGGGGCAGGTCCAAGCCGTAGTTGTAGGCGGAAATCGCTTGAGTCGTAAGGTCATCGCTGAAGAGGAAAACGATGTTCGGGCGCTCCGTTTGAGCGCTCACGAAGTTCGGAACGAAAAGAGCGGCGAGAAGGAAGATTCGGTTTGGGAGAGAGATCATAGGGTTAGAGGTCGGGTTTCCGCGTTGCTTGAGAGGGCATCAGTTTCAAATACTAGACTGCAAATGATGGCGGCGCCCAGCACTGAAAGAGTTGAATTCATGGACCGACAAGCTTGGAGGCACCATAAGAGCTAGCCTCACCGATAGTCGGGATTCGCGGGCATCATCTTCGCAGAAACTTGCTGTCGCCAAGCATGGAGACGGCTTCTAAGATTAGCCGCTTTGTCAGTCTCTGAATGGGACAGGTCGTTCTGCTCGCCAATGTCCTCACGAAGATTGAAAAGTTGTACGGTGTTGTTCTCATAGTATTCGAGCAGTTTGTAATCGCCCAGGCGAATGGCGCCGCCAGGACTCTGCATGCCATGATTGCTGTAGTGGGGAAAGTGCCAATAGATGGCGCCGCGGTTGAAGGACTCCCCTTTCAGTGCTGGGACGAAACTCTTTCCATCTGCAGTTTGGTTAGGCATTGCCGGTAATCCTGCCATCTCCAGCAAGGAGGGATAAAAGTCGGTGCTCATGATTGGCTCTTCACAGACGATGCCCGTTTTCCCCAGCCCCGGCCACTTGACGATCATCGGGACACGGATGCCGCCTTCGTAGAGCCAGCCTTTGGCACCACGCAGAGGAAGGTTGCCTGTTGAGAAAGCTCGATCCAATTGATCCGCTGCGACGATACGTGTCGGTCGACCGAAGTTCCCTGCAGACATGCCTCCGTTATCGGAAAAGAAGACGATGAGTGTATTCTCGGTCAGTTTCAGGGCCTCTAATTTTGCCAATACCCGTCCCAGGCTTTCGTCCATGGCCTCGACCATCGCAGCGAATTCGATATTGTCCTGATGCTGCTTGATCTTGACTGTTCGCTGCGGAAGCACCTTGAAGCCTTTGTGAGAAGGCCGCTGAATCAGCTTGGCCAAATGCTGCTGTGATAGAAGGTTCGGATCGTCTGGGTTACCCTCAAGGATAAATTTTGGTTCAGTCGGTCGTTTCGTCCTGGCCAGTTTCTTGCGATACTTCTCGACGAGATCAGGTCGCCCATGGATGGGGTCGTGCACAGCAAAGTGTGAGAAGTAGAGGAAGAACGGCTGATATTTGCGTTGCTCCACAAAGGTCAACGCCTCATCGGTTAAGCGATCCGTTAGGTAGTCGCCGGGCTTATCTCCAAGTCCGTCAAATTTGAAAGGGGCATGGTACCCTGCCTTCGGCCAACCTTTGTTCCAGCGGGGCACTTGCACGTCGAACCCCTGTTGCAAGGGGCCAGCGGGATCTTCACCCAAGTGCCACTTGCCGAAATGCCCTGTGGCATAGCCTCGCTGTTTCAGAGCTTCTGCTATGGTGGTTTCTTCTAGCGGAAGTTGCTGGTGGATCTCGGCATTCTTGAGTTTTTGAAAAGGGTAATCTTTCCGTCCGGAGAGCCAATCTGTGAGATCGAGCCGCGCAGGATACTTGCCAGTCATGATGCTCGCACGGGTGGGCGAGCAGACATGACACGCAGCGTAGGCATTGGTAAAGCGAACCCCTTCGGTTGCTAATTGATCGATGTTCGGTGTTTCGTAGAACGAGCTGCCATAGCATCCCACATCAGTCCATCCCAAGTCATCGACCAGAAAGAAGACGATGTTGGGTGGCTGCGGAGATGGGGGATCCTGGCCAAATGCCAAGGTGGCAAAGAGGATGGAAAGGATAGGGTGAGTGGCTTTCATTTCTTTGCGTCGCTAACACCATTGCCATCCTTATCGATCACCCCGGAGAGGGGATTATTGATCACGGCTTGCCAGGCAATCTTGCGGAAAACCTGATCTAACTCGCTGCTTGGAAACCCGCTCAAATCCTTGGCGAACTCGATCTCAGCGTCAATGCGCTCAGGGGATTTGCCATAGAGCGTCGCGTAAAAGACGTACCCCTCAAGACGATCGAATCCTGGGCCGAGGTGGCCAAGTGGGTCCCACCAGAGAGAGCGGTCCTTCTTCCCGATCGCACGGTGGATGCCCTCGATCCCTGGCAGCTCGCCACGGTGATAGTGCTCAACGGCCAGGATCATCGCGGCCGAGGTTGGCAAGACAAACACCTTGCCCGGGTAGGCCTTATTCAGCACGCCGAGGAGTTCTTTGCTCTGCGCGTCCTTCGCCTTCCCAAGTTTGGCGAACAGCTCATTGGTGAGCTCGCTCTCGGACTTCGGTCGCTTCTTCAGCCCGATGATCGACGGCCAAGCATCCGACAAATAGAACTTCATGTTAGGATGATACTTCAGGCAAAAGTCGATCCAGCAAGAGTAGTATTCTGGGCGATCTTTGAAATAGGGTCCCCACATCATCACATCCCACTCAGCGTTGGCGATCGACGCCAGCAACTTCGGTTTAGGCTTGCCGTCAAACTGGAAGATCCCATTCTCTTCCTCCCACTTATAGCGAGCGCTTCCAGTCATTCCGCCACCGATATGGGTGTGCAAGGGTTGTTCAAATCCGGCCGCGCGGCAAATCGCGGGGAGCGCCTTGTAACCTGGATTCATGAAACTGTGACCGGTCCCGACAATTCGAGACGCCCCGTCCTTGGGCTTCTTAAAAGACGCGATGTTAGGATAAATCGCCTTGAGCTCTTCCGGTGTGCGGTAGCACATCGCGTCGTCGGGGAAGCGATCTGCCTTCCAGCCCGGATTGACCGCGAACTCGGTCGTAACCCCTCGACGAGGACGTTTGGCTTCCTGAGCGTTAGCCTGGTGGGCCAGCACTCCCGAAATCGAAACGAGAACTAACAGGTGAATCAATACTCTCATGCGCCCCAGACTCAGCTTCCGTGCACGCTGGGTCAAGCTAATCGGTTGATGGGGCAACTCCTCAACCAAATGCCGGATAGAGGCAGGGCACATCAGAGCCCTAGATCGTCTGTCAGCAGGCTGACGGCGATTTGTATTGTTTAGCTGCAAATGCAGATGACACTCAATTTCCGATCAGTGCTGCGTGGGCGAACTGGCATGTTCATTCCCCCCAATTCCACGAATCTTCGTCGCAGTATCACAACGCTAGTCTTATGACCATAATTGCCGCCCAAAGCGAACATGCTACTGAATACGAAGACTATAAAGCAACTTCAGGACAATACGATGAGACGCGAAAACGCGTCGGAGTAGCCTTCATCACTGAAGCTCTAAAATCCGTCGGACCAATGGATGAGCACGCGCTTCTCGATGCTGGCTGTGGAACCGGCACCTACATTGATGCCTTTAAGGATCGAGTTCGAAGCGTCGGCGGCGTGGATCTCAGCCAAGGCATGCTGGATCAGGCCGAACTAAAATTCCGAGATGATACGACGATCACCTTGAAACAAGGAAGCCTTGTTGAACTCCCGTGTGAAAATGGAGAGTTCGATGCGGCGACCTGCAATGAGGTTGTCTATCACCTAGCGTCCGATGAGAAACTGAATCGATTTGACGGCATTCAGGAATTTGCCCACGAAGCCTTTCGCGTCCTCCGTCCGGTCGGCGTCTTTGTATTGAACACGTCGAGTCCCGAGCAACAACAGGACGGATTCTGGTGGGCATCTCTTATCCCAGAGGCGATCTCGAACCTCGAGAAGCGCTTTCCTGAGATTGAAACGAGGTCTGAAATGCTAGTCAAGGCCGGTTTCGAGATCGGGAGAACGGAGGTGATGAAGGGCGAAGCTCTGCAGGGCGATGACTATCTGGATCCCAAGGATCCACTCAGCTCGAACTGGAGAAATGGCGATTCCGCATGGTCACAGGTAGAAGCTGAAGAGTTATCAAGTGCCATGGAACATGGTCACTGACATGAACGCAAAAATCAGCATGAAGAGCTACCAAGATGACCGTGAAGAACTCCGGCGGGAGATTGGCCAAACCACGTCCATCTCGGCCTTTAAGCCTGCGTAGTTTTAACAAAACGCTTGGCGAAAACTAACAATCCAACTACTTCTTGCGTGGATCGTAGCTGTCAAGGCGCTTTGGGGAATCTATATCACTGACCCAGGTGTTGCGGAACTCCAACGAGTGTCGGTGCTGATGTTCTTGCAGGCGCAGTTGACCGGGCGACGAGGTCTCCTTATCGCCGGATCCGGTCCTCGATATTGCGATGAATCCACTGGCCGTCGAGCTTGGAACTGAAGCAGGGGTTGGCGGTCTTCTTGTTTTCATCGTGCGCGCTGGTGATTTGTTTCGTATAGGCATATTTCGCTTGCACCCATACATGATTCGTGCGTGATTCGTGTATGGCAACGAGGACTATTACCCTGGAGTTAGACGCCTATGAGAAGCTGAAAGCGGCCAAGCGTGGGCGAGAATCGTTCTCATCAGTCGTTCGCCGTTGCATCCTCCCAGATGGGCCAAAGACCGGTGTAGCTCTCCTCGACTACCTGCGGGCAAGAACCGCCTTTCTGACTGAAGAAGAACTGGATGCGATCGAGGCCATTGATCGAAATGACACCCCTCCGGTCAGCCCATGGGAGGAGGAGGCATGATCTTCGATACCAACGTGCTGATTAGGCTCGAGCGGGAAACCCGACGGCGTATCGAGGGCACTGCAAGCGCCTTCGTGCTCGGACTACCAGAAACACGAATGTGCATCACACCGACGATTGCGGGCGAGTTCTGCTCTGGGATTTCGATGTCTGATAGATCGGTGTGGGAAGGATTCTGCGCGGCTTACGAGATGCTCCCGATCACTAGCGAAACTTCGTGGGTCTATGGAGAGATCTATCGTCATCTCGCTAGCAAAGGCCAGCTGATCGGAACCAATGATCTCTGGATCGCGGCCACCGGATTGACTCACGATTTACCCATTGCTACAGGAAACGTCGATGAATTCCGCCGTGTGCCAGACTTGGATGTCGTGGAAGTCTAGCGTAATGCCACACCATCCTGCTACTTCTTGCGTGGATCGTAGCTGTTGAGCTGTGCTGGGGAATCCATATCACTAACCCACGCGTTGCGGAATTCCACGAGGTGCTGATGTTCTTGAAGACGCAAAGGACCGGGCGATGAGGTCTCTTTGTCTCCGGATCCAGTCGATCCTGAGATCTCGACATTGCGGTGAATCCACTGGCCGTTGAGCTTTGCGCTGAAGCGGGCGTTGGCGGTCTTCTTGTCGCCCTCGTAGCGTGCTGGCGTGAAGACGATATCGTAGGTTTGCCATTCGTTAGGCTTCTTGGCGGCGTTCACATCGGGTGCGCGCAATTTGTAGAGACCTCCACAGAGGTTGTCTGCGGCAGCGAGACCGAAGGAGTTGCAGATCTGGAGTTCGTAACGCCCTTGCAAGTAAACGCCGCTGTTCCCACTGGCTTCCGCGCGCGGTTCGGCTTCGGTCATCGGCGGCGTGCGAAACTCCACATGGATCCGTTGGGTGCCGTAGGCCTTCTTTGAATCCATGCTGCCTGCTTTCGCTAACGGAACGGCGACACCGGCTTCTTTGTCGACCGACCACTGCAGTTTTCCGGCTTCGTAATTGCTCATCCAGGGCACTTTCTCTGGGCGGAGCTGCCACTCTGCTAGATCCTTGCCTGGAGCGAGTAGGACGTCCGCACCGCGTGGGGCGCTCTGCCCGAGCGTGTCGACTTGGCCATCGAGGAGGGCGCTAGCATCATCCGCAGCAAGTTCCATGATTCTCAAGTTCCGCCACCTGATACTCATGGGCGTTGTCTTGTTACCAACGCCGTGCACCTGGAGACCGATGATGCCCTGACGCTCGCCATCGTCGACCAGTTCAGAAACGAGGACGCCATTCAACGCGGTCTGGATGTTAGGACCATGGCAGACGATGCGAACGGCATTCCAGACGCCTGGCTTGAATGCTGCCTGGGCTTCGACCGACTCCACCGGATAAAGCCAGCCTCGGCCAGCTTCGTGATAGATACCGGCGCTCCACTTGCGATCGGATGGATCGATCTCACACTGGTAGCCCCACACGCGATCGCCTTTCTCGCGAATCTGACTTCGGAACTGTACCCCGCAGTTCAAGGTAGGATGTGGGAAATACTCGTATTCGAGGACGAAGTCCCCGTATTCGCGGTCGGAGCACAGAAAGGTGTTAGGCGTATTGGGTACGCTGGTGCCTACGATGGCACCGTCCTCGACCGCGTAGGTCGCCTTGCCGCCATGTTGTTCCCAACCGTCGAGCGTCTTGCCATCAAACAATGACTTCCAGCTTCCGGTCTCTGCCGCGTGAAGCGGTGCGGCCATGCAAATTGCGGTTAGGATGAAGTAATTCATGTTACAAACTCTTCCGAGGGTGGAGTCTAGTCCAGACACAATTAGGACTTGTAGCCTACGCCGATTGCGCTCGTGGTCGGTACCGATTGGCAGGTGAGTAGGCAGCCGTTGGCAATCTCAGCATTCTCCAGTGCGGGATGGCTTTTCTGAAGTTCGTCCAGGGCGTTTTTGAGCAGGATCGCACTTTCCGTGCCATCGACGAGATGCGCTACCGAATGAGGCTCGGCTTTGAGCACCGAATGAATCACCGAGAACAAGCGCGGGAAGGTGTTCGTGAGGGCTCTCGTTCCCTGAGGTGATGTGGCGAGACTAACCGAACAGTCCCGCAATGGGTTGTCCGTGGTAGATGAAGTGGGGGCGACCGCTTAGATCGTGCCAGACTGCTCCTTCTGGAATGCCGAGAGCCTGATAGATGGTTGCCGCAAAGTCTTCGGGTGTGTGTGGGTCGGCGATCGGGTGTCCCCCAAGTTTGTCCGTTTCACCGACGATGGCGCCGCCTTGAATACCGCCACCAGCGAAGAGGGCCGTTTGCACGGAGCCCCAGTGATCGCGCCCGGGCAAGGGGGCTTTCGGTATCTTGAAGATTCTGGGAGTTCGCCCGAACTCACTGGCCATGACGACCAGGGTGTCCTCTAACATTCCGCGGTCTTTGAGATCGCCGATCAGAGCGGCCACCGCTTGGTCCATGGGCGGAAAGAGGAAATTCTTGAGGTTAGGGAAAGCGGCCTGATGGGTGTCCCAGGCCTCGTTGTTCCCAAGATTCACCTGCACCAGATTGACTCCTGTCTCGACGAGTTGGCGAGCGAGAAGGAGAGACCAACCAAAGAGATTACGCCCATAGCGGTCCAGGAGTTTCGGATCGGCCTGGTGTACTTCGAAGGCCTTCCTCGTCTTGGGGTCCCCTATCAGTTTCACTGCCAGATCTTGGAACCGATTCATGGAACCTGCTTGGGCTGTCTTTTCGAGGTGTGCGGTCTGAGCGTTGAGTTGATCCATGAGCGCGAGGCGATCCTTCAGGCGATCCAGTCCCACACCTTGCGGCAGGGTGAAGTTGGGGGCGAGGAACTGCTTCTTGCTTCCGTCCGCTTTGCCATCAGAATGGTGAAAAAGATAGTCTGGATAGGCGCCGTAGGTCGCGGCGTTGAATTTGGAAGTCTCCACATAGAACGGCTCATGCCGCCTGCCTAGCATGCCGGCAAACTGCCCCGGGAGCACTCGGCCGGTGCGGTGAATGAGTTTCTCTGGCAAGACCATGGAGGTGGGCAAGCCGCCCTTGGGGGCGAGCTGATGCGCGGCAAGGGCGGCGATGGAAGGCCAGTCACTCTCCTTGGGCCTGCTGGAGTCGAACCCGATGGGGAGGTCACTCCTTCCGGTGAGCATCATGTGGTGACCTTGTGAGTGCTCGTTGGAACTGTGCGAGATGGACCGACAAAGGGCCCACTGATCACTGCACCGAGCTAGATTGGGGAGATGCTCACAGATGCGCAGTCCTGGTGTCTTGGTGGCGATGCTTTGGAATTCACCTCGGATCTCTTCAGGAGCTTCAGGTTTCATGTCGAAGCTGTCGATTTGTGAAAGACCACCGGAGAGGAAGATGTAGATGACCGATTTCGCGGTCTGCTTTCCTTCTCCCCCAGCGTTCTCCGACTGGAGTGCTGCCAACTGATCCATGCTCAAGCCTAACAGACTGATGGTGCCCGCCTGGAGAAGTGAACGCCGAGTCATCCGAGAGTCCTGAATGGAGCGATGCTTCATAACAGGCTCCAGGGTAGCAGAGATAGGGAACCCCTGTCCAGGATGATGCCAGAAGCGGCTATTTCTGGCTCTCCGTCAGATTGGCTGGATGGAGATCACGCGAATCGATGATATTTGAACTATTAGCGCAAAATCCGGTTGGATTCCGGTCGTGCTACGGCCTTTTCGAGCATGGTGACAAGCTTTTCCGGGAAGTCGGGCATGGCGATCAGGGGCTTTAGTTTCGCGGGGATTTTCCCGGGAGTGTTCCGAGCTTCCTTGAATGCCTCCCGCAAGGTTCCAATTTCGGTTTCTGCAAAGACTTCCTCAATGGATGCCTTGTCCTTGAGCAGGATCTTCAGGTAAGCCGGATTCTCCAGATTTCGCACCAGCGGGGTTTCGGCTAGGATCGTGCGAAGCATGCGCCTCGAAGAGGCGTTTCCTGTCCTGCGACGGTTGGCGCGTTTGAGGCTGCGAAAGAACTGTTCAAGGATGTTGTTAGTGCGCTGGGGCTGGATCAAGCAGGGGCCGGATGGGGTCTCAACGCTAATGGGATCAGCAAAGAGCTTCTCCCAATACTTGTCGATCTGCTCGATCATTTTCTGGGCGGCGCAATCTTGCCTACAGTCTTTGCTGCGAGTAAGCCAGGCACGAAATTTCTTCACGCGTTTCTCGATGGTGCGGATGCTGCCCCTCTGCCCCTCGTCATTGAGGCCATGCCGACCGGAGCTTGGAGCAATGCGTATGGCATCGCGCAGTTTCTCAAAGACGGTGATCTTCTCTTGGATTGCCGCGACGCTTTTCCAAAGGGTCCTGTCCCTCATGATCTTATCCAAGCACAGGTAGATCTTGGAGTAAGGCTTGTTATCCTTCCACTCGCCGCGCAGTTGTAGGGGCCGAAGCTTTTCCACTTCACCATGGAGGCGACGGATTCTTTCGGCGAAAGCCAGATGCGGGTGATCGAAAGGGAAACCATATCCGCGGCCCTCGGATTTGCCACTTAGCGTCCACTGGATCAGGGCGTAGACATTGAGGACGGGCATGAACTGACGCGCCTCGGCGGGCAATGGAGCATCGCCAATGCTCGTTTCGAGTGCCTCGATCAGCTCGGGATGCTCGTCTATATCCGCTTTGAGCCGTTTGGCCCGGTAGCGCAACTTCGCACTGACTCCATGCTTGCTGAGACGCTTGCGAATGGTGTCGTATTCGGCACCGAAGAAGTCTTTTTCGATGTCGCGTAGAAAATGGAAATGGCAGATGAAGTCCGGCACCGTGGGGAAGACCGTGGCGACCGCCTTGAGAATGCCTCTACCCATGTCGTGAACCAGTGCTAGGGGAATGCCGTAGGCTTCTTTGATGCGTTGAAGAAACGGCACGATGTGTTGCTCTTCTTCAGTTGGCAATTTGACGTTGCCCAGAATGATTTCTGAAAGCGAATCGATGGAACTCATTAACAGTGGATCGCCCCCTTCACAGGTGGCGTCCAAATGGCAGATGTATCCGCCGCGAGTCTGCATGTGCGCAGTGATGTCGCAAGCACGCCGCTGATGGACAAGGGCAAGGTAGGAGACGAACTTCATGGCCAGCAACGAGACTTCCCGCGGACTGATCCGGAGGTTGCTTTGCGCCAGTTCCCCGGCCACTTCTTCTTCGTTGCGATGCCGGAGCAAAAGGGCTTTGCCCGCATGAACCATCACATCATAGCCAAAGTTGGCACTGGGCGGCACTAACGCGCAAAGTTCTTCGGAGCGATAGGTGCGCTCGCATGGCTTGCACCTCAGGAACACTTCCCGCGCCCGGAACTCGCCGATGTGCAGCGTGCTGACTTTGCGGATCCGTGTCTTGCTGACTTTCAGTCCGGCACCACAAGCGGGGCAGTGCGTGATCAGAGACCGGAACTCCACCAGAGGCGGCGCAGTAAAAAGGTTAGGCACCAATGCCCCGTTGAGCAAGGCACCAAGATAACCCGAGAGACAGCGGATCAGGCCGAAGGTGGCGTTTTTTTTACTGCCAGGCCGTGCTGCACAAAAAGCTTCTCGATGCTCTCGGGATCGACGCGGAGCTTTTGCTTTCTGAGTCGCTGCGAAAGCGCTTTGCTTCCCAGGGCCGGAGCCTTGATTTTTTCTACCAAGATCGCAATTGCCTCAGAGGGGGTTAGCTGCCGCCCCATTGCACTCAGCGCGCCACGGCGCTGCCGCTGTTGGGCGCAAAGCGAGCGCCCGGCACCGTAGTAGACGAATCGCCCTTGCGTTTTCTCGCGCTTGATCTGCGGATGAGCAGCAAAGGCGGAAAGAAATGAGCGGGGATCGAGTCCTAGCAATGAGCCCAACTCACTGGCATCAAGGCCTGCCTGTGAACGCCCAATGAGTTCAACGACGGTTTGCTTCAAGTTCCCGTGCTGCGAGAAAAACACACCATGCCAGTGCCACAATCCGTCGCCATCAAACTTGGGGATTTCCGGCAGGGTGTAGTAGCGGCCGTTCTTGTTGTAGCTGGTATGTGCCTGCCATTCTTTGAGCCGCCTTCGGGCAGTGTGGATGCTGCTGTGAATTAACTCGGCGACTTCCTCCAACTTCAGGATTTTGCGTCTGCGAAATACCTTCAGCGTATTCCTGTCCCTTGCGTCTGATTCTCGTGTCATCGTGATTATCCTTTCATTGATCAGGTATGAAGTATTACTTCAATTTTAAACATATACTTGATCATTCGACGGCACGGTGCAACCGGAAGACGTGGAGAAACTACGTGAAAACACTCAGATCAGACATCTGACGGCGAGAAATCAGCCGATCATATACTTGAGCGCCGAAAAGCCATTTCTATAAAG
>CALLLI010000453.1 GCA_938082635.1 uncultured Verrucomicrobiales bacterium | reverse complement strand
CGCGGATCTTTGATTGCTTTGGTTGGCCGTTCGCTTTGCTTCTTTGGTCGGTAGTCGTACTTGCGTTCGCTGTGCGCATCTTCTCGATCTACGCTCACATAGAGGTCAATTCCTAACTCTTCTTGCACGCGGTCGATCGCGCCTGCATCGACGTAGCCAGCATCCAGGAGCCCGGCTTTGGGTTTTCCTATTTCTGCCGGGATACTGTTTATGCCGTTTTCTAACTCAGTGCTGTCACTGGCACTTTGACTCACATGCTCGCCAACAATGAGTTGGCTGCCGTCGGCATCGACTGCTGCTTGGGCGTTGTAACTTTCGGTGAACCCTGCGCGCTTGTTCTTGCGCATGATGCGGGCGTCTGCATCGGTTAGGTTGTTTTTCTCGTTGCTGTTCTCTGCACCGGTCTTGGGCGGCTTGAGGGCCCTTCCGCTTGACTTCTTGCCAGTTTCTTGTTCTTTGCGCTGCCGTTCTTTGAGCTTCTCTTCGTATTCAGCCTGGGCTTTGGCATCGCGCACGGCAGCTCGCTGTTCTAACTCCTTGATGGCGCGATCCATCTTGACGATGAGCTTTTCTCGACGGGCAGTTTCTGACTATCCTCGTCCTTCTTGTCTGCCGTTTCGGCCTGTTCTAACATTTCAGCGACGTCTTGTTCGAGCTGCACACGAATCTCTCGAGCTCGTTCGCAGGTGACATTTTGGTCGATGGAGGCGTTAGCTTTGATGTGTGTGCCGTCTATGGCGACGGTGCCGAGCTTGAGGAGTTTGAGTTCTTTGGCGAGTTCGAGCACGCTGATAAAGGCTTGGCCGAAGGCATTGAAGTTCTCGCGGCGAAACTTGCAGATGGTGTCGTGATCGGGATGAGTGTTGCCTGTGAGGTAACGTATGGCCAGGTAGCGTTTAGTGGCGGGCTCAATCTTGCGGGAAAAGAAAAGACCGTTGGCATAGCTGTAGATGAGCAGCGAGAGCATCATGTGCGGCGGAAATTGCTTGGAATCGGTACCACGACAATTGACCTGGAAATCTTTGAGGGGAAGCCGGTGCACGGCTTCAATGACGAAGTGGACGAGATCGTCTTCCGGAACCCAATCTCACATGTCCACGGGTAGCAGCATGGGGGTGTCGCGGTCGACATCGACGAAGCGGGCACTCACGCCCCTACCCTAACATCATCTTTTAATTTACAAAGTCCGACAGACTCCTAGCTTCTTCTAACATGCAGCCAACGGATTCGGAGGCGAAGTAAGTGGTAGTCGCCCCGCGCTCACTGCCTCGACTTGGAGCAAGGTTGTAGGCCGGAATGGAACTGTAGAAGAAAGCGGGATCACTCACCGGACGGAAGGCCTCGCAAAGACCGGCCAGCAGGCTGGCTCACGAAAGCGGCAGGAGCCTGCCGCAGTCCAAAGGCCAAGGCCGTCCATGGTCTGTTTCTAGGTCTAACTGACCTTGTACTTGGACAGGTCCAAGGTCATCGCGGCGGCGGTCGCTGGCGGGCCGCCTGGCTTCTTGTGAGGATTGGGCTTGTAGAAGGTAACGAGGCAGCCGCCGATAGCCGCTAACGCAATGCCCAAGACGAACTGCCAGCGGATGCCAGCCCAGAGATTGCTCATGGAAATGGCGACTAAGGCATTCACGATGGGAGCCCCCGCAAAGACGATGGCCATGACTGCTGCGGGCGTCCCCTTGGCACCGAAGGCAAGCAGGACGAACAGCGCTCCTAACGCTCCAACGATGCCAGCAACGAGACTCCAGGCACTGCCTTTCATAGGGAAACTCCAGTCCGCACCTTTCGTGATGAGGATGATGACCGGCCCCAGAATCGCGACGAGAAAGTAAGCCACACCAACTAGCAAGAACGCCTTGATCCTACCTATGCTAGGATCGCCTCCTGAAGCCATGCCCATGGCTCCAGAGTGTAGAAAGATACCGTAAACGCCCCACGAAAGGACGGTCATGAGCGCAAAGAAGAGCCAATTCATGAGGCTACCCTATCGGCAACCAAGACAACGTCAATCAAGCTGCGAAGCGGAATCAATCTTTGATCGGATCGTATCCGGCATGTCCACTGCCCGCATGCGTTTGGCCTCTTCATCGAAACGCACGCAGATGACCGTCATCTTGCCAACAGCAACGGGTCCTTCATGCCCCTCCGTGAGGAAATGAAACTCATAGTTGATGGTCTTGGCTTGGCGCTCCCGGATGTGAACCTCAACTTGCACCTCTTGCTCAAAGCGTAGCGGTTTCTTATATTCACACGTTGCCGAAACCCGTGGCCAACCGTACCCCTCGTAGGTTTCCAGCCCTGTGGCTGCAGAACCGCTAGGATGAATCGAGTAGCCGAGTGAACGGAAGAAGGCGTGCTCCGCATTCTCCATGTAGCGGAAGAAATTGGCGAAGTGCACGATGCCCGCCAAATCCGTGTCCGCGAAAGGAACCCGCATGGCGTGTGTGTAGGCCGGCGTCATGATCGTGTTAGGCCGTCTTCGCGACGGTCTCAAAGATTTCGGAAATCTCTGCCGCCATTCTGCCGGCGGTGAAGTACTTACGCGCCCCCTGCCCTCCTTCGAAGCCGAGTTTCCGGCGCCGCTCTTCGAGAGAGAGCATGACTTCTAACGAATCTGCTAAATTCGTGGGATCTTCGTGATCGTAGAGTAAACCTCCACCGGTGCGTTCAAGGATCTCTGGGAACGCTGCGTGATTCGGTTGTACGACCGGAACTTCGCAGGCGAGGGCCTCGATCAGGTAGAGGCCGAAAGACTCCCCATAGAGCGCGGGCACCGAGAAGACACTGAGGCTTTGGAGGAACTCCACTTTCTTATCCGTGGATAAGTTAGGCGAGAACTCGACATCATCTAACAGCCCCGCAGCATCAAGCTTCCGTTTCTGCTGCGAAATGAACTCGTCATCTGCGACCGTCTTGGCGCCTGCTAAGTGCAACTTGCAGTGCACTGTCCCACGCTGACGCAGATCAATGAACGCATCGACCAACGTGTGGAGCCCTTTGCCCATACACATTCTAGCAAGGTAGCCGATGACGGGAGGATCCAGGCGCTTGCTAGAATCCGCATGGAAAGGTGAGAAATCGATCCCGTTATAAACAGACACGACTTTCTTATCGTTCAGCTCTAAGTGTTTCCTCATCGTCTCGGCGTAGTAGTCACTCACGGCGATGTAGCGGGCTATGAAGGAACTGTTCTCTCGAAACAGCTCCCAACTCTGCTTGCGATAAGGTTCTGGCAGGGTATCGATAAACGAATCTTCGCCTTGAAGCGTGCAGACCACGGGAACCTTCAGTTCTTCATGCACAGACCGGGCGACTCCCGAGAGCAGTCCGTTAGAGAATGAAATCACATCAGGCTTGGGCTGCTTCTTGAGCCAGGTAAGGAGCTTCTGCACCTCCTTGCGCTGCTCACCATGAGTGCCTTTTAAACTAGAGACGGTCATTTCACCGAGATCACGGGCTCGAGTCATGCCGGCCTTCTCGATGAGCCCCATGAGGAGAGACTCCCGATCAAAGAAGCGATCGATCCATTTCGGCGTCCAGCGGAAGAAGCTGAACTTCTGCTGAAGGTACATGTTGATCCCTCCAAGAAAGAGCGGCGCTTTCGTGTGCTCGTGCTCGTCATCCGTCACCATCGGCAGGTAGAGCGGCACGAGGGTCATCTCATGGCCAAGCCTCCCAAGTGCCTGGACCATGGCATGATCTCGGAGACAACTTCCACAGTGGAAGTTCCCTGTACCGGGCGTGAGATGGATGATCCTCATAGTAGGTTCACGATGAATGCAGGGGCTGGCTCAAGGCGCGCGAGGAACCTAAACATCGGGTTTCTCAAATGTGTCTATTCCAATAGCAACAGAGTCTCACTGCGCAAGGCAAACGGTGCCTTTCCGCAACGGTAAACACCCACGTAATGGGGGGCTAGATCGGTTTGAGGATGACGAATCATAGATTGAATTTACACTCCTACTATGAATTTAAGAAACATTCTGCATGCCCATCGTGACGCAGTCTTCGGTCGGGAGACCGCCGCTCAGCATTTGCAGGAAGCTTGCCAGGAGATTGACCGTGTGATCAGCTACATGGTGAAGCCAAGTTTCGAGGAAGCCGAGAAACAAATCGGTGAAGTAGGCTTCGACGTGACCATGGAAGTGGAGTCCAGAATGCTGGAGTCTCACCGCAATCACTTCCGCTTCGCTGCGGCCTGCACGTTGACGGCGGGCAAAAGTATCCCCGCTTCCACGCTGTGTTTCGATGGTGATCCTCGCACAAGGACGATCGAGTATACCAAAGTTGTGGGCGGTCTAAAACACGCGGAATCGTTTGCCGCGGCCGTCGTGACCGAGGAGATGATCATCAAAGAAGTCGAACTCTTCGTCCAAGAGGTCTTTCCCTCAAGCAGCTGGTAGCGGCTGAGTAGCCGGTCGGAGCCCTTGCCGACCATGATCAAGCTCGGTTGGCAATCTGGCAAATTCGCCCATCGCCGATACGAGTTCCTTGAAATCGCTCTTCTCGAGATTGCCGATGAGGCAATCTGTAAGTTCGGGACGTAGATCAGGGTACTTTTTGATCAATTTCCCGAAGCTGAACGATTCATCATAGAAGGCATAGACGATCTTACGCATCAGTTCGACGCCTTCACACATCTGCTCACCGTAGCTCTCGAAAGCACTAGCAGAATGATCGCCGCTTTCCAGCGCGGCATGAATGGCGTCCGCAGCCATGGCGCCACTTTTGAGGGCAAAGAACACCCCAGACGAGAAGACGGGGTCTAGAAACGCGAAAGCATCTCCAACCAAGACGAGACCATTGCTCCCACAGTAGCGAGACCGATACGAATACTCGCCCGTGACCCAATACTCTCCAAATTGCTCACCCACGCTGAGGTGATCCTTGATCCACACATTCTCCTCAATCTCACGATCGATGATCATCTTAGGATCATTGCCTTCCCTAAAAAGATAGTCGCGTTCGCCAACCACGCCCACACTGACAATATCATCCTTCAACGGAATGTACCAGAACCAGCCGCGTTCTGGAATGTAGGCCACCGTGGTGGAACCTGCTGCCAGCCCGGGATCACGTTTCGCTCCGCGGTAGTAGGTCCACAGAGCCACTTTATTCAGCTTGGGATCGCGCTCACGCCAGCGTTCCTTCGTCACACTAAGGCTGTCTCGCCCAGTGGCATCCACAGTGATCGGCGCGTAATATTCGATCTTTTGACCATCCTTATGCTCAGCACGCACGCCTAACACAGCACCGTCATCATCTTTCAGAAATGACTTCACCTTGGCCTCTTGATGCACTTGGACGCCCTTGGACTGGGCATTTTCTAGCAACATCATATCAAACTCGTCACGGTTCACCTGCCAAGTCGTCGATGAAGGATGATCGTGGTGCTCAAAGAAATAGAATGGCTGCGATTGCTTCCCATCCGGGGTCACAAACTGCACGCTCAACTTCTGGGTGAAACCTAGCTTATCCATTTGATCGATCACGCCGAGCCGCTCCAGAGGAAAGTAACAATAGGGCATGAGCGACTCGCCCACGTGATAACGAGGGAAACGCTCTTTCTCGAGAACGAGCACACGATGTCCTTGCTCCGCGAGCAGTGCAGACGTCGTGGAGCCGGCGGGACCTCCACCGACAACGATTACATCATAATGATTGGCTTGGATCATAGTCTCTGAATAGTTACGTCTCTCAAGTGGACTGAAGTTCCGCAATCGGCGGCAAGATCTCGACTATTTCGGCAAAGACGTCCCCGTCAGTTAGCGCGAGCACATTGCACCGGCCATAGAGGGCCTGACCAATCTCGGCTCCCAGTAATTCTACCATCAACTCGTCAGCCTCGACTCGGAAGTAACCGCGAGGCGCACTCAGATGAGCGAATTTCGTGGATCCAAGAATGCCCCCCAGGGGTTGGATGGCCGCCCGCACGGGTTTCGCAATCTTCTCGGGAAGCTTGTCGAGGTAGATCTTGATCGCGCCAAACTCGACAGGAGCCAAGTCCCCCGCCCTGCGGAGAAGCACCTCCCGCGTCAGCTCAAATTCCTCGATCTCTAGAGCGAGCACTTCCAAGGTGATCTCACATTTATGAAATGCCCCGAGCTGGGGCGTCATGTCTGAATGATGCACCAAGAGATGACGGTACGGCTGTGGCATAGCCTCACCGTGAATGAAGCTCACCTCGGGAAACGGCCGTCCCGACCAGTTATAAAAACTTATTAGCGGCGCCAGAGACACCGCCCGTTGTGCCTTAAGTGTAACGGGCATCTCGGTGCTGGGGTAGAAAGAAGTCGTGAAGAAGACGATCTACCTGAAGGAGGCCGTCCCGGCTCAAGACGATGCCATCCTCTTCGAGCTTGATGAACCCTTCCGACTGGAGATGGCTCAAGGGCTGAGCGAATTTCTCTAGCACATTAACACCAAATTTCTCTTGGTAGTAAGATGGCTTCACTCGGCCTAACTTAAGCCTGAGGATAAACTCGCGAACCAGGCGCTCTTCATCATTCGTGTGATACGCGCGGAAGATCGGACTTTCACCATTGTCCAAGGCCGTCATGTAAGGCCCCACATCTGCCTGATTCTGATAGTGAACATCGCCCAGAATACCGAACGAGGCCACGCCCAAAGGCAGCAGATCAGCGCCCTCCCAGAGTGAATCGCGATAGACGAATTTAAATTTGTCAGGATTCTTTACCACGGTGTAAGCACTGCTCACGCCGTAGCCAGCTTTCTCAAATTCTTCAAAGGCATACTCCACCCAGCGACGCTTCGTTTGCCAATCGGCGACCGGAGCCGTGAGCTTGCTATTCTCCTTCATCTCCTTGTAGATCGTGGTGTTGAAGGGCACCTCCATTTGATAAATGGTCACGCACTCAGGATCGAGACTGATGGCTTTCTCCACCACGCATTTCCAGTTATCCTCGGTCTCATCCATCATCCCCGCGATGAGGTCGACATTGATCTGAGGGAAATCTAACGCCTTCGCTGCGATGTAAGAACGCTCGATCTCTTTGCCTCGATGCGCTCTGCCATTGATCTCGAGAATATGATCATCGAAATTCTCGACACCCAGGCTCAAGCGCGTCACTCCGATTTCGCGGATCTTCTCCAGCTTCTTCTCGGTCAAGGTGCCCGGCTCGCATTCGAAAGCGACTTCCGTAGCTTCATCCCAAGGCTGAATCGCCTTCATGCGGTCCGTCAGGTCTTGGAGCTGATCTATCGACAAATAGGACGGCGTTCCTCCTCCGAAGTAGATAAACTGCGGCTTTCGGCCCTTCAAATACGCCTTCTCCGCCATGATCTCGTATTCACGGATACCGGCATCAATGTAGGCTCGGATCTCCGCCGCATTCTTATCCGTGTAGACACGGAAATAGCAGAAGTGACAGCGTTTGCGGCAGAAAGGGATGTGAAAGTAGACGCCAAGCGGGACATCGTTTGGCGCAGGCTTCTCTAGCACTTCCTCCACGGCTGATTTGTACTCAGGCTTCCAGAAAGAGAACGGAGGGTAGTTTGCTACAAAGTAGTTTCCTACTTCCGTCTGCTCACGTTCCTCCGGTTTAGCCAAAGGGTGAGGCGCTGCGGTGTTGTCTGTTGCCATAATTATATTATAAAGTTTTCGTTAGAGTTTCGCCGCTTTGAATGCATAAACAAAGCCGTCTTGAGCACCAACCACGAGATGCCCACTGGCAATCGCCGGTGCCGCCGTGATGGCTTCTCCAATCTCGTAAGACCAGACTTCTGCGCCGTCTTCTAGCGCAATGCCATAGAGGCGTCCGTCATCGCTCCCCACGTAGAGTAGTTTTCCAGAAACCACAGGCGAACTATCAATGCTACGACGTGCCTTGAACGTCCATTTCTCGGTTCCATCTTTACGATTTAGCGCGTAGAGGCGCTTGCCACGATCAGCCACATACACCGCGTCTTCCGTCACGGCGGGCGAAGCAAAGTAAGGGAAATTCCGGTCTTGGTACGCCCAGAGCTTCTTCTTCTCCTTCAGAGAATAAGCCTCTGCTTGGTTTCCGTAATGTGCCAGATAAGCGACGCCATCTTTCACCGCGATCGAGTTGGCGACATACGAACCAATTTCGATTTCACCTTGGGGTTCACCCGTGATCGCATCGACCATGTAGAGCACTGCATCACAACCACCAAACATCACCATGCCCTCAGCCACCGCCGGCGTGCCGTTGACATAATTGCCAGTTTCAGCTTTCCACAGGCCCTCCCCCGTCGCCGCGTCCACGCAATGGAGAAAGTTATCATAGCTGCCCACATAGAGGAGCGTCTTGTCCGCATGACGGAGAAAATTCACCCCCCCGAGGATCTCGCCTTCCGTCTGGTACTTCCACAGTTCCTCACCCGTATCCCCCTTCAAAGCATAGAGAGCACCATCTCCCGAACCGACATAAACCACGCCATCGAGGACACAGGCCGAACTCTCAAGTGTGTCGCCAAGCTGCTTCTTCCACTTCTCCTTGCCAGACTCGAGCTCAATGGCGCGGAAATCGCCATCTTGGCTCCCCAAATACACCATCCCGTTGGCAATTGCAGCCGTCGCCACGATAGGGCCTGTCATTTCAAGCTTCCAAGACAACGCGAGCGGCGCCGGAAGGACTTCCTTCGACACGCCAGTGAGGGCTGAATCCCCGCGAAACAAGCTCCATCCGCCTGCAATAGCCGCTTTTACAGGCTCCTTTGCCTCTTCGGCAATCGGGCTGGTTTCATCAGCATCTAGACAACTCCCTAAGGAGAAGAGAGCTAGGGCAGTGAGGGAAAGTCGGCGCATGAGGGTCAAGATAACCCGTTCAACCCTTGGCTCAACGGAAAGGCTCACCAAGCGGCCGCAGAGGCCTGCGGATTTCGCCTCATGGACTTGCACCTGCCTTAACCCTAGAAGCGTGAATGGAGAATTGAATGAACCGGCACAACTCGTTTACCTCGAGGGTGATGAGTGCGCTTTTAGACCAATTGAGCGCTCACCCTGAGGGTGTGCTTGCCAACACCCCTCTTTCGAGCCTTCAGCCCT